>NZ_JAUMZR010000003.1:0-91131 GCF_030528045.1 Streptococcus sp. | reverse complement strand
TAAAAACACCCCAAAAGTTAGATTTTTTCTGTCTAACTTTTGGGGTGCAGTTCATTTGAGGTGATTTTTTTATGCTTTAAAGATTTATTCAAATTTTCCTTTATTGGCCTCGTTTGAAGCCTTCATGCTAATTTGTAAAAGGTTGGCGAGATTTTCATTATCAAGGCTAGCTTCACCATTATTATCCACTTTTATGGCAAGGTAATGGGTGTTACGATCAAGATAATCCATGCCCTCTAGGTCTACGTAGTTGTCAGCTTTAAAATCAAGCGCCGCTAATTGATAAACAAATCGAATATTTAGAGCTTTAGCATAGTCTGTTTCAAGAACCTTTTGTTGTTCTTCCACCAGTCCTTGAAAGAATTCAAGATTGTCTGTGTGATAGGATGCTTTGACTTCGTATTGGTAAGTATCTACAGCTGGGGACATAAATTTCAAATAAACCATGTCGCCATCTACCTTATAGTCCTCAAGAGTATAGGCACCTGCTTTTCCTAATGCATTAGTGTTGACCTTGAAAAACATAGGTGCATAAATTTTGAGGGGATATTTTTCTCCTTTATATTCAAAGACGGTATCATTTGAAAAATTCGGACGGATTTTAGTTAACTCAGGGACTAAATATTCGTTCCAAATCTTATCAAATAACTCTTCTTGATTGCTAGCACCCGCTGATTTCACAACTAGGTCAAGATTTTCTTGATTGACAAAGACAGCATCCACTAATTTGAGGGCTGTTTGAACCTTAGGATCCGAAATTTCTTTTTTCTTTTTTTCAAGATTCTCAGCCGCCTCTTTCGTGCGATCTAAAGTTTTATTAAAATGACTGCCACTGTTTGTTTCAACAAAGGTTCTCTCATAGTTGGTAGGTTCAACTTTGGCATTCCAGTCAAATGAAGCAGCAGGACCAGTTACATCTTTCTTGTGATAGGTGGAAGCCTGATTGTTTGAATTATTTGTAGAACTAGTAGATGGCTTTGATGAGCAAGCACCAAGGGCTAAGGCTAGTGTTGTCACACAAGCTAGGCAACAAAGTCTGTACGATTTTTTCATATATTTCTCCTTCAAGTAATGCTTGTTATTCATTGTCTATTATATCATGACCCTTAGGATTACAGTGTTTTAAAATGAATTAGACAGGATTTTAACATCATAGATGAAACAGTCATATCAGCCTTTTATGATATACTATAAGGGAAATATGATTAGTTGTTTTATTAATTATCATAAGTAAGGAGAAGGTTATGAAAAAACGTGCGTTTTCACAATATTACTTTTAGGAGGATTGATCATGATAGGATTAACAGGATGTGGAGAAAATAAAAATAGTCGAGAATGGATTGAAAACAAAGTCTCTGAGGTTAGTCGTGTCTATCCAACCGAGAATCTGTTTGATTTGTTTAAGCAATTTCCAGAAGGGTTTGAGATTGAGCAGGTCTATTTCAAAAAGAAAAGTGATGGAATTGACGATTTTATCACAGAAATTAAGCTGAAAGGTGATGCAACATTGCATACAATAACAGGTACTCTTGCTAAAATTCCAGCGAAGGATGATGCACCAGAAAGCGAAGAAGAGGTAGTAAGTGTTCAATATGTAGACAATAAATTTATTTTTTCTGATGAAGAAACTGCTAAAAAAATGTGGAAGTTTGACAGATTTTTATTTCAAAAGTTGACTTTAAATAAAACAGAATTGTCTAAGTTAAGATTAAAAGAGAAATCGTATAATAGCGTGACAAATGGTTTTAGTATTTTATATTTTACAGAAAATGAAGTAGTTAATAATTATTTTCATAAAAATGATTCTGAAACATCCGTACTGGAGATTGGAAGTTCTCTACAAAATGAGGGTTATTACTACTACTCAATTTTACTAGATTACAATGATGGCTATTATTTTAGAGAAACGGTATCAAATGCGAAGGTATATAACGGCCAATAGTGGAATTCCAACTTTAGACGTGGCGAATATGACTTACGAATTTGAATAAGATGCAAGGAATTGTTGCTTTTATGGTATACTATAAGTGAACTACGGTTAGCTATTTTATTGAATATCATAAATAAGGAGAAGGTTATGAAAAAACGCACTTTTCTCACAATATTACTTTTAGGGGGATTGATCATGATAGGATTGGCGGGATGTGGAGAAAATAAGAGCAGTCGAGAATGGATTGAGAACAAAGTCTCTGAGGTTAGTCGTGTCTATCCAACCGAGAATCTGTTTGATTTGTTTAAGCAATTTCCGGAAGGCTTTAAAGTAGAGCAAGTGTATATCAAACGTGGGACTTTTCTTATCGAAATGTCTTTACAGGGGGATAGTAGCAATCATACAATTTCTGGAGTGCTAACCAAGACACGGGCTTCTGATGATATTACTGAAAAGCCAGAAGAAACAATAAGGGTGGATTATATAGATGGGAAATTTATCTTTTCCGATGAGGGGAAAGCGAAAGAATTATGGCCTTTTGATGGATTCTTATTTCAAAAGTTAACGATTAATCAGTCTTTTCTATCTTCTTTATCTATGAAATCCAAAAGTTATAATGGCAATAATGGTGCATTTGATATTGATTATTTGGTTCGGAATCAAACTATCAATCAGTATTTTAAAAAACATGAAAACGAACAGGCAATATTAGGTTTTGGAAGTTCATACCGAAACGACGATTATTTCTATTATTCAGTAACTGTCAACTACGACAATGTTTATTCATTTAGAGAAACCGTGTCAAATTAAAAGGAGATTCAATGGTGGATAAAAAATTTGTTAATAGTGGAATTCCAACTTTAGATGCGTCGAATCTAACTTATGAATTTGAGAAAGGGAGAGCTGAACGTCCTGAATTTGTATATTCAGATATTTCTGCTCAAGAACGAGTGAAAGATGCACAAAGAAGAAAGGCCATACCTGATAATCTGGAGTATCTTGATGATTTCAGAGATGCATTAACTGGGACTAGTGGGACAGCATTTTTAGACAAAAATAGTGGAGAGATTATTATTGCATACACTGGTACAAATCCTAATGTTGACTTTTTTACGGATTTTAAGACGGATATTTCGAGTATTGGACTGGCAATAGGCTATCATTATGATGAAGCATTTAAATTCTATGAACGAATTCAATCAAAATACGGTAAAAATATCACATTGACTGGACATTCATTGGGTGGAAATATTGCTCAGCGTGTAGCATTGGAGTATAATGTGGCACGGACAGTTGTCTATAATTCTGCTCCTCTATATTTAAAATCGACTATTACGGGAGAACAAAAAATTTTAGATTATCTGACTCCCTGGGATTCGGCGAGGGAGAAAATAATCAATAAACAAAAAACATTCACAGGTCAAGTTGTACGAATTCGTACTCAAGATGACTTTCTTAACAATATCTCTATGCCTCTTTTGGGTGTCTACTTGGGAGAAGATTATCTGCTTGAAAATTCTGGTGGACACAGCCTTGACCCAGATATTACGGGTGATAAAAATCAAATTAACCAAATCAAGGATATTTTGGAAAAACAGAGTCCAGAGAAAATGACTGGACTTGAAAAGAAGAACTATGATACCCTGAAGAAATTACAAGGTGTCAAAAATGGACTTCTAAAACAGTTGAATACTAAATTTTTATCAGATGGTAGCATAAGTAGCCATGAGATGTTTTTCTTGGATAGTGTCCAAGCAACAGCTGTTGCGACGGCAATGACAGAGAGTGTCAGCAACGGACACAGCGAGATTGAGGCAGTGGCTAAAAAAGCAGTTACAGATGCTGAAACACTCTACGATAAAAGTAAGGAAGTTCCCTGGTTTGTAACAGAGTTAACTTATGATGAGATAGAGGATGTCTATGTAGAAGCTGGGGTAACGTATGATAGTATTGTGGGTGAGACTCAGAGACATTTTGATAAAAAAGTAAGTAAATCAGCTGCGATTGTAAAAGCCTTTACGGATTTGGAAACCAACATTCAGAAAGGTGTTGAACAGGCGGTTGAAGGAGACGAAAGCTTGGCAAGGGATATTAATCAATGGACAAACTAGAAGAAATCCAAGTGAAAATAAAAAAGCAAGAAGAGGGACTTTGGTCCTTGGAGGATGACTATAGAACTGCTAAGAAGAAAATAGAAGAATCCTATGAAAGTTTAGATCATAATCGTTCTCAGTTGACCAGATTATATGAGGAGTTTGAGAACATTGCTTATGATTTTGGTAGACAGAAATCTGGATATGATGGGGAGCACCATCAATTTCTGATGTTATTGGAATCTTATGCAAGTGAGACGAGTAGTGAGTATTTTCGTCAGTATGCTAAAATAGAGGCAAAAGATGAAGAGTTGCAGACTCAGTACCGAAAAGAGCGCTCTCGCTTAGAAAAAGAGTTAGAAGAGAGTTATAGTCAAAGAAAAGACTTATATGAGTTAGAAAGGAGGCAGAAGAAATGCTAGTGGATTTAGTCATAGATGCTTTGATTGGACCTATGTCAGAATCAGCCAGACGAGAAATCAAAAAAACATTAGAACGAGCAGCTATCAAAGCATTTTGTGCTCCTCCTATAAAATCAGGTAGAAAAGGTATTGTAGATAAGTACGATGAGGAGATAGGGGTTCTTGCTATGACAAATAAAACTGCTGTAACGACTTTAGCAGCTCAAATGGATAGCTCAATTAATGGGTTGGGACAAAAAGCCATTAGCGAGACTATTAGTAAAAATAGTACATCTTTTGAAGATTTAACTCCGAAAAAGAAAAAATAGTGCTCTAACTATGCCATGTTCCTTTCCAATTTTTCCAAATGTTCCTCTTCAAAGTCATCTTCGGATGACTTTTTGATAAGTTACTAGAAATGTAGAGGTGCTTGAGATGCGTCGAAATTTACAAAGAAAAGTGATAGAAGAAAAACCAAGCTATAGTCGAGAAGAAATTCAGTGGTTGCTTGAGCATTTGGGAGATCCCTCTCCAGAAATTCGAGATGAACTTGTTTTTACGAGTTTAGCTAGAGGGATTCAAGAAGAGTTGTTTTCCCTTGAGCAGTTTCAGTTTATCTCAGAAGAGGTCTCCTCTGATGAAGGTCTATACAAAGAGATTGATAGTAGAGGAGTTTCGGCTCTTAAACGTTCTTTTAGCGCACTTATTTATGCCAATCTTTTGTCTGCAGATGGTAACGAGCACTCTCTTTTCTATAAAGGCTTAAAAGCTGATATAAGAAATGCTATGCTATCTCAAGGTTTGCATTACTTAAAAAAAGAAAAGGATACGACAGGTTTTTCAAGTCAGTATGGTTGGGTTCACGCTTTTGCGCATGGAGCGGATCTCTTGACTGAAGTCGTTTGTCATCCAGATTTTCCTAGTAACAGAGTTTCTGAAGTATTTGATGTACTGGGTCAACTATTTAAACGAATTACCATTCGTTTTACAAATGATGAAGATTGGCGGTTAGCCAGAGCGTTTTATGAACCAATCTTACGAGGGAAAATCGAACCTTCTCTCCTCACTGCTTGGCTGCAAACAGTCGAATTTCCCTTGAAAGAAGTAAATGATTTCCATAAATTTTCCAATTTCAGATCTTGTTTGCTGGAAATTTACCTTCAACTAGACTGTCATAAACTTTTACAAGATGACTTGAAAGAAGCTATTCAATCTTTTCAATACTAAGTCCAAGCGAGTCGTTTCATGATTTTCAAATAACTTTCCAGTCAATCTTCTTGAAACCCTTTCCTTCTTTTGATAGACTAATACATAGTTCGAAAAAAAGGAGACTTATCATGAAAAAATTTGTTGCTGAATTAATCGGTACATTTATGCTTGTGTTCATCGGAACAGGAGCCGTTGTTTTTGGAAATGGTCTTGATGGCCTTGGACACCTTGGAATTGCTTTTGCCTTTGGTTTGGCAATCGTAGTCGCAGCTTTCTCAATCGGAACTGTTTCGGGTGCTCACTTGAACCCAGCTGTTTCGATCGCTATGTTTGTAAACAAACGTTTGTCATCTTCAGAACTTGTAAACTACATCCTTGGACAAGTAGTTGGAGCTTTCCTTGCGTCAGCTGCAGTATTCTTCCTCTTATCTAACTCAGGTATGTCGACTGCTAGTCTTGGCGAAAATGCCTTGGCAAACGGTGTCACTGTCTTTGGTGGATTCTTGTTTGAAGTCATCGCAACTTTCTTGTTTGTCCTAGTTATCATGACGGTAACATCAGCAAGCAAGGGGAATGGTGCGATTGCTGGTTTAGTAATCGGTTTGTCCTTGATGGTCATGATCCTTGTGGGATTGAACATTACTGGACTTTCAGTTAACCCCGCTCGTAGCTTGGCTCCTGCTGTCTTGGTTGGTGGCGCAGCTCTTCAACAAGTATGGATTTTTATCCTTGCCCCAATCGTTGGTGGCGTTCTTGCAGCCCTTGTTGCGAAAAACTTCCTTGGAACAGAAGAATAATTGAAATTCAAAAAGCCTTGCTCCTCATCTTGAGGAACAGGGCTTTTTCGTATGATACTCTTCGAAAATCTCTTCAAATCACATCAGCGTCCATCTGCAACCTCAAAGCAGTACTTTGAGCAACCTGTGACTAGCTTCCTAGTTTGCTCTTTGATTTTCATTGAGTATGATTTTAGCGGTTGTCAATTTTCTCTGGATAAAGATCGTGTTGGAAGAGACGCTGTTCTGCCAATCCTTCATACTTGGTTCCAGGTCTACCGTAGTTGTAGTAGGGGTCGATTGAGATGCCACCGCGCGGAGTGAATTTTCCCCAGACTTCTAAATAGCGAGGGTCTAGTAGATTGACCAAGTCTTTCCCGATGGTGTTGATACAGTTTTCGTGAAAATCCCCATGATTTCGGTAGCTAAAGAGGTAGAGTTTGAGGGATTTTGACTCGACGCAGAGCTTGTCAGGAATGTAGGAAATATAAATCGTCGCAAAGTCTGGTTGAGCCGTAATAGGACAAAGAGAGGTAAATTCAGGACAGTTGAATTTGATGAAATAGTCATTTTCAACATGACGATTGTCAAAAGATTCGAGGACTTCTGGTTGATAATCAAAAATGTAGTTGGTTTCTTTGTTGCCCAGTAGGCTTAGGTTTTTCATTTCTTCTTGTTGTGACATGATTTTTTCTTTCTAATTTAAACACCACGTTGGTTGTCGTAGAGGAGGGTATGAAGTTGAGGAAGGACGCGGACATTGCCCCAGCTATCGTCAGCAGCGACGCGTTCCCAGAGTTCTTTGAGGCGGTCCAGTTGGTCTTGGACAATATTGCCTGTAGCCTTGGGCTCAGGATTTCCAGCCGATAAGAAAAGGACATCTGGTTGGTAGCGTTCTTGAATGTCTTTGGCAAAGGCTAGATCTGCATCATCAAAGACAGGGATTTTAAAGGTGACTTTGTCTGGGTCCAGTTGGGATACGATGAAATCCAAGGTCTCAAAGTTGACTTCCATCTTGGATGAAGGAGGTTTGGGGCTGAGAGTGACTTGGTCGATGTCTTTTAACCAATTTTGCCAGCGGGAGCCTTGGGTCTCAACAGCTAGAGTGACTCCACGTTCTTTGAGCTTGGTGACGAGTTGAGCCATGTTGGCTGCTAGGATAGCAGGATTTCCGCCAGATAGGGTTACATAGTCGTAGCTTCCTAGCTTATCTAAGGCAGCAATGACTTCATCAGAGGTCATGCGAGTTGGTTTTTCAGAACCATCCCAAGTAAAGGCAGAGTCGCACCAGTCGCAGTGGTAGTCGCAACCAGCAGTGCGGACAAACATGGTTTTCTGCCCGATAGCACGACCTTCACCTTGAAAGGTTGGGCCGAAAATTTCCAGAACTGGTAGTTTGAGGACACGTTCCCTAGTCATCTAACCACTCCCGTCTAAACTCCGCAAAGGCAGTCGGAGTCTCATAGAGGCGAACGTATTCCATACGGAAACCGCGTTCGTTGGGCAACTCTTGGCTCATGGTTTGGAAAATCCAGTAAACCATATTTTCAGCAGTCGTGTTCATATAAGGCAGGGTTTCATTGAGATAGCGATGATCCAAGTGGGGTTCTAAGTAGTTCTTGTAGATAGCTTTGATGTCTCCAAAGTCGTAGCTCATGCCCCGTTCATCTAAAAATCCACTGACAGCAATCTGCAGATGATAAGTGTGGCCGTGCAGGGACTTGCATTTTCCCTCATAGTGAAAGAGGTGGTGGGCAGCATCGAAGGTGAACTCTTTTGATACCAAGGTTCTGTGAGGATTGTAGACAAGAGATTCCCCAGTTTCCTGTTTGATTTCTTTGGGAGCAAAAAACATTAGCTCTCTCCTTTCTGTGAGAGATAAACATCTAAACCATGCTGACGTAGGTGGCAGGCTGGACAATCTCCACAGCCACTTCCGATAATCCCATTGTAGCAGGTTAAGGTCTTCTCACGAACATAGTCAAAGGCACCGAGTTGGTCGGCTAATTCCCAAGTTTCAGCCTTGTCTAGCCACATGAGAGGTGTTTGGATAACAAAGTCGTAATCCATGGCAAGGTTGAGCGTAACATTGAGAGATTTGACAAAGACATCTCGGCAGTCAGGGTAGCCTGAGAAATCTGTCTCGCAGACACCTGTCACGATATCTTTAATACCTCGTTGCTTGGCAAGAACTGCTGTAAAGGATAGAAAGAGGTGGTTGCGGCCGTCAACAAAGGTATTGGGAACCTCTCCCTCTTTTTGCTCGATTTCCATGTCAGAGGTCAGGGCATTTTCAGTGATTTGTCCCAGCAGAGACATATCTAAGATGTGATGACGAATGCCTTGTTCCTTAGCGATTTCTCTAGCAACTTGAATTTCGAGATGATGGCGTTGGCCGTAGGAAAAGGTGACGGCTTCGACTGTTTCATAGTGTTCTTTAGCCCAAAAGAGGCAGGTTGTGGAATCTTGACCGCCACTAAAGACGACCAAGGCTGATTGACGTTTCATAGTACTCCTTCCAAAATGGGAAATGTTCAGAGCACGCAAAAAGCTCCCTTGAGGGGAGCTAAAAAATACCAAGTAGAGGTTTTTTTTAGCGATGGCATGTCCCAAACATCGTAATATTCTACTTACAGTCTAGCATATTTTTTGAAAAATGGCAAAGGGCAAGAAAAAAGAGACCAAATGAAGCACTTGGTCTCTAGTGTGATTAGTTCAATTCAGCAACGATAGCCTTGATTTGTTCTGCTGTGTGAACACCAGCAACTTGTTTCACCACTTGGCCGTCTTTTTTGAAGAGAAGGGTTGGGATAGACATGATTCCAAAAGCACGAGCTGTGTTTGGATTTTCGTCAACATCCATTTTAACGATTTTCAAGACATCTTCTGAAAGTTCTTCAGACAATTTATCCAAGATTGGACCTTGCATACGACATGGACCACACCAAGTTGCCCAGAAGTCTACCAAGACCAAACCGTCTTTTGTTTCTTGTTCAAATGTTGCATCTGTAATTGCTTTTGCCATTGTATTTCTCCTTTTTTAGTTATATTGGCTTAAATCTTGTTTCATGAGATAGAAGAAGACATCTCCATAAGTCCCATGGTAGTCCAAGTCATGACCATTGTAGGTCAATTTTTGAACTGGGTAATAATCTGCGACACCGATAAGGCAAGCCTGTTGAGAACGTTCAAAGTCTTGATAAGACTCGAAAGTCATGGTTCTCTCTTGTTTGCTGGTGTCTAGATAGGTAATTTCGATCATATTAAACTCCTTTGTTCAATCTTGACTTTATTGTACTCCTTGAAAAGAGGAATGTCAAGAAAAATGATTGTGCACGCAACTTTTTTTAAAAAATCTGATTAAGAAATGAAATCAAGACTGGTTTCCAATCTTTCTTCGACAGCTTTTTGTAGATAAGCCAGAGTTGTTTGCCCCTCGTCAGTCAGGCAGATAAAACTAGCTCGTCTATCCTGGTCGCAACATCTGCGACTAAGCAAGCCACAGTTTTTCTCTTCTAACCTAGCCACCATTCGAGAAACAGCGCTTGGGCTGAGATGGAGCTTATCTGGCAGGTCAATCTGCCGTAAAGATTTTTCATCAGCTAGGTCCAGATAGTAGAGCAGGTAAAACTCTTTCAAGGTCAACCTTTGTTCACTCTGCTGGGCAATAGTTTCTTCCAACAAGGCTTCCATTTCCTTTTGACGGCGGTTGTAGTCAAACCACTTTTCCAAATAGGTCATTGCTTTCTCCTTTCTTTTCAAAGTAAAAATCACAAAGTCATTACTGATTATCTTTGTAACACAAGATGATTGCGCATGCAATGATTATACTACTTTTAGCTAATCCTTGCAAGAAAGAAGAATTTCAATATTTCCTTGAAATTTTCTGAAAAAAGAGTAAACTGGTATGCAAGAAGTCTATTTCGTGGAGTTTAGGATGAAATTATATGTTCAATTAATGATTCTCTTTGTGATTTCTCTTATCGGAGAGGGAATTTCTAGTTTCTTTCATCTGCCCATCCCAGGCAGTATTATCGGCTTGATTATTCTCTTTCTAGCCTTACAGTTCAAGTGGCTGAGAACCAGACATGTCAATATGGTCGGGAATTTCTTGCTGGCCAATATGACCATTCTCTTTTTGCCACCAGCAGTGGGTATCATGGAAAAGTTTGATGTGATTGCTCCTTATCTTTTGCCTATCGTCTTGACTGTCTTTTTTGCAGCTGTCATCAACATTATCCTCATCGCTCTAGTGGTTCAGTTTATCAAGAGACGATTTGAGGGAGATTATGAGAAAGGAGATGCCAAATGAGCGAATTTGTATCCAATCCTCTGTTTGGGATTGCATTATCTATCCTAGCTTATCTAGTGGGGATGTTGATTTACAGACGTTTTCCCCATCCATTGACAACGCCCCTGCTTTTGTCAGCCATTTTTATCATTATTTTCCTTAAGGCGACGGGTATTTCTTATCAAGATTATTACCAAGGTGGGGTTTATCTGAACAACTTGATTGTCCCATCGACCGTGGCTTTAGGGATTCCGCTTTATAAGAGTTTTCACCTGATGAAGCATCATGCTCGGAGTACTCTCTTTGGTAGTCTGTTAGCAGTAGTTGTCAATACTTGTTTCACTGCCATAGTAGCGAAAATATTTGGCATGGACTTTTTCCTAGCCATTTCTCTCTTTCCCAAGTCAGTGACAACTGCCATGGCAGTGGGAATCACAGAAAAATTGCAAGGTTTAACAACTGTAACCTTGGTCGTCGTAGTAGCGACTGGGATTTTGACTAGTGTAATCGGATCAACCCTTTTGAAGTGGTTGAAAATTGGCGACCCAGTAGCAGTCGGGCTTTCCCTAGGAGGAACGGGACACGCAGTTGGAACGGGAACAGCCTTTCGATATGGCTCGGTAGCAGGAGCCATGGGTGGTTTGGCTATCGGTGTCACTGGAATTCTTTATGTTTTTGTTAGTCCCATTGTAGCCAGCTTGATCTTGAGTTAAAGAAAAACCTAGCTTTCTAGCTGGGCATTTTTTATTGCAAATTAACCTTGTTTTTCAAGATGTAGTAGGTTCCGAGATAGTAGATAGCTGATAAAAAGAGATTGCGCAAGATTTCTGTACCAGCCATCACGTTAAAGTCATTGTCAACTCTTAAGAAGAGAGAAACATAACCAATGACGATGGCAATGACAATATAGGCTAAAATTCCCATAGCTGTTCGATATTCGTTAAAGAGTTGTCCGATAGAGATGGAGAGGTAAATAGATAAAATCCATGTGATTGACCCGACAAATAGTGATAGGGCATACAGCCAGCCGTAGCTGAGGTAAGGGGAAATGAAGTTATAGAGGGCAGTGAAGTCTTTTTCAATTGGTGTTAAGAAGATGATAATCAATATACTTAAGATAAAGACGATATAGCTTAAGATGGACCAGACAAGACCACCTAAAAGTTTTGCGATGATGATTTGGTGCTCAGAGACAGGCAAGGTCAAGGTCAAGTACCCTTGGCGGTCATAAACACTACCCTTGAATCTTCGGATGATTAAAAAGATTGTTGCAATCCAAAGAGTGACGCTGAGTCCTCCAAAGACTAGTACTAAAAAGAAGATGAAATAAGCAGCATTGTTAGGATTGTAACTCTGGCTAAGACTGTTAATAAAAGCTCCAAGCAAAACTGAAATTGCAAGCACAGCACCGTAGAGTGCCAGATACCATTTATTGACATTTTTAAATTCATAACGAACTAGATTCCAAAACATAATAATCTCCTTTGCTTAGGCTTTAAATTCCTGGCGGAAGAGCTGGTCAATTGATTCACCTGACTCGTAACGAATATCATCAACATTTCCTTGGCGGACGACTTTTCCGTCTTTGAGGAAGATGATCACATCCAAGATTGGCTCAATATCTGAAATCAAGTGGGTTGAAATAAGCACCGTAGAGGTTGGTGAGTAGTTATTGATGATGGTATTGAGGATATAATCACGGGCAGCTGGGTCCGCGCCTCCGATTGGTTCGTCAAGAACGTAGAGGCGGGCTTCACGGCTCATAACCAGGATGAGTTGGACCTTTTCCTTGTTCCCTTTTGATAGATTCTTGAGGCGACTATTTTCATCAATACCGAAATCGGCTAAAAGGTGTTGGGCTCTTTCGAGATTGAAATCCTGGTAGAAGGTTTTAAAATAGGTTAGAGCATCCTTAACCTTCATCTCTTCATTGAGGTAGGTTGTGTCTGGCAGATAGGAAACGATCGCCTTGGTAGCAGGACTTGGATCCTGTCCGTTAATGAGGACACGTCCTTTATTTGGTTGAAGGAGGCCATTGATCAGTTTGATTAGGGTAGTTTTTCCGGATCCGTTTGGTCCAAGGAGCCCGACAATCTTTCCGGCTGAGATCTCTAGTGAGATATTGTCAAGTGCCGCAGTTGCTCCATATGATTTTGTTACATTTTCAAGTGCTAGTAGTGTCATAGTCTTAAACTCCTTTAATATAGTCGCTTAATACATTTGGCAGTTCTTCTTTTTTGTAGCCAAATTGAAGCATGCAAGAGACGAATTGTTGCAGTTGCTCCTCGGAAAGTTGTTTGCGGGACTGAAGGATGAGGTCCAAATCCTCGGTGACAAATCGACCAGTTGTCCGCTTACTGTATACAAATCCTTCACGTTCGAGGTCAGACAAGGCGCGCTGAATGGTATTAGGATTGACCCCAGCCTCGCTCGCCAAATCTCTCACGGTAGGGAGCTGTTGATTGGGTTCCAGTTCATGGGAAACAATCTGTAATTTGATTTTTTCCATAATCTGTAAATAAATCGGTTTTGTATTATCAAATGACCAAGACATCATAGTCTCCTTTCTTTCTTTGCCTTTATTGTTCTAATCAAATAATACAATAAAACAAAAAACTTGTCAAGTAAAAATAAGAATCGTTTTGGGAATTGCTCAAAAAATGGTATAATGAAAAGAAAACGACAAGGAGGGAAATGCATGCGTTGTCCAAAATGTGGGGCTACCAAGTCTAGTGTTGTTGATAGTCGACAAGCCGAAGAAGGAAATACCATCCGTCGAAGACGTGAGTGCGACGAGTGTCAGCATCGTTTTACAACCTATGAACGAGTAGAAGAAAGAACGCTGGTCGTCGTCAAAAAAGACGGTACACGTGAGCAGTTTTCGAGAGATAAAATCTTTAATGGGATTATCCGCTCAGCCCAGAAACGCCCTGTTTCAAGTGATGAAATTGGCATGGTGGTCAATCGCATCGAGCAAAAACTCCGTAGTCGCAGTGAGAATGAGATTCAAAGCGAATACATTGGTTCTTTAGTCATGGAAGAATTGGCAGAGCTTGATGAGATTACCTATGTTCGTTTTGCCAGTGTTTACCGTAGCTTTAAGGATGTGAGTGAGTTGGAGAGTCTGCTCCAGCAAATCACCCAGTCATCTAAAAAGAAAAAGGAAAAATAGATGAAACCAAATGACCGTTTTTCTTTTCTAAAGAATAATCGGGTGTCGCAAGATACCTCTTCTCTGGTGCAGTGCTACCTCCCAATTATCGGTCAGGAGGCACTGAACCTCTATCTATATGCCATTACCTTTTGGGATGGTGGACAAAAGGAACACCTCTTTTCCCATATCCTCAACCACTTAAACTTTGGCATGCCGACCTTGCTCCAATCCTTTAAAATCTTATCTGCTTTTGATTTGTTGACCCTTTATCAGAAAGGGGAGGTCTATGAATTACAGCTTCATTCACCCCTTTCCAGTCAGGATTTTTTAAGTCATTCTGTCTATAGCAGATTATTAGAGAAAAAGATTGGGGATACAGCTGTTTCTGCTATGAAGCAGGCTCCAAATGAGGGAGAAGCACTCTCTGTTTCTTTGAGCCAAGTCTTTCCAACCCTGACTGAAGAAGTGACACCAAGCGAGTCTAAAAGCAAGTTAAAAAATGATTTTGACTTGGAACATTTCCAGCGCCTGATGGCTCGAGATGGTTTGCGTTTTGAAGACGAGCAAACGGATGTTTTGGAATTGTTTGCCATCGCAGATGAAAAAAAATGGACCTGGTTTGAAACTTATCAATTAGCCAAGGCGACAGCGGTGGCTCAGGTTATTTCAGTCAAACGCATGCGTGAAAAGATTGCGCAAAAGCAGGTTTCTTCTGACTTTAACCCCAAAGAAATGACCATTATCAGGGAAGCCAAAAATAAAACACCCCTGCAATTTTTAGCCGAAATCAAGCAAACACGTAAGGGAAACATCACCCAAAGTGAAAGAGAACTCCTTCACCAGATGGCGTCTTTAGGCTTGTTGGACGAAGTCATCAATATCGTCTTGCTTCTAACCTTTAACAAGGTTGATTCGGCTAATGTCAATGAAAGATATGCCATGAAAGTCGCAAATGACTATGCTTACCAAAAAATTCGAACAGCAGAAGAAGCTGTGCTTCGGATTCGAGAGCGCCAGAAAAAAGGGCAAGAAGACCAGAAATCGAAAACTAGCTCGACTAAGACAAATGTTCCCAAGTGGAGCAATCCAGAATATAAAAATCAAACCAGCGAGGAGACTCGTCTGGAACTAGAACGTAAAAAACAAGAAATGTTAGCCCGATTAGAAGAAGGAGGAGACTAGATGGAAAGTGTGGGTGACGTTATCAAACGTCAGACAAGTCGTTTTCAGTATCAGGACCTAGTCCAGCAGATCATGAAGGATCCCGATGTAGCGGCTTTTATCCAGAAAAAATCGCTCAGCCAAGAGGAGTTAAATCGCAGCATCTCCAAGTTCAACCAATATATCACAGAACGGGACAAGTTTCTTCGTGGGGATGCGGACTATATAGCGCGTGGCTACAAGCCTATCTTGGTTATGAATCACGGCTATGCGGATGTGTCTTATGAAGAAACACCAGAACTAATCGCGGCAGAAAAAGAGGCTGCGATTAAGAATCGTCTCAAGTTGATCAATCTACCAGCAAGTCTCAAGAAAGCGAAATTGGCTCAGATTGACCTGGATGATCTAGGACGCTTGCCGATTTTTGAGAGACTCTATTCCTTTGTTGACCTTTACCCAAGCATTCGAAAAGGCCTCTATCTTTACGGAGATTTTGGTGTTGGTAAGAGTTTCATGATGGCGGCCTTGGCTCACGACCTATCTGAAAAACGTGGGGCCTCAACAACTATTCTCCACTATCCAAGTTTTGTCATTGATGTGAAAAATGCCATCGGTGAAGGATCTGTGAAGACCTTGGTGGATGACATCAAGGTCGCAGAAGTTCTGGTCTTGGATGATATTGGTGCAGAGCAGTCGACTCCTTGGGTACGTGATGAGATTCTCCAAGTCATTCTTCAGTATCGCATGCAGGAAGATTTGCCGACCTTCTTTACTTCTAACTTTAATTTCCAAGATTTGGAAAAACATTTTGCCAAAGGAAAGAATGGGAATGACGAGACTTGGGAAGCTAGACGGGTCATGGAACGAATCCGTTATTTGGCTGAGGAGACAAGACTAGAAGGAGAAAATCGCCGATGACAGAAACCATTAAACTGATGAAAGCTCATATTTCAGTTCGTCGCTTTAAGGAGCAAGAAATTCCTCAGGCAGACTTGGAAGAGATTTTGACTGCTGGACAAATGGCGTCGTCTTGGAAAAATTTCCAATCCTACTCTGTGATTCTTGTGCGCAGTCAAGAGAAGAAAGATGCTCTTTATGAATTGGTTCCTCAGGAAGCCATTCGCCAGTCTGCAGCCTTTTTGCTCTTTGTTGGTGACTTGAATCGAGCGGAAAAGGGAGCAAGTCTTCATACGGATATTTTCCAACCTCAAGGAGTGGAAGGTCTCCTTATCACGTCTGTGGACGCTGCACTTGCGGGGCAAAATACCTTGCTTGCAGCAGAGAGTCTGGGATATGGTGGTGTTATCATCGGTTTGGTCCGTTATAAGTCAGAAGAAGTGGCAGAGCTTTTTAACCTGCCTGACTATACCTACCCTGTTTTTGGGATTGCCCTTGGCGTGCCAGATCAACAACACGATGTCAAACCAAGACTGCCTTTGAACCAAGTGGTTTTTGAAGAAGAATACCAAGAACAGCCCGTAGCAGGGATTTTAGACTATGACATAGTTCAGGCAGACTATGCTGGTGCGCGTGCGTCGACCTCTTGGAGTCAGCGTTTGGCAGAGCAGTTTGGTCAAGCCGAACCTCGTTCAACTCGGAAAAATCTAGAACAGAAAAAGTTATTGTAGAAAGTGAGAAAACATGGCCTTACCAACTATTGCCATTGTGGGACGTCCCAATGTTGGGAAATCAACCCTATTTAATCGGATCGCTGGTGAGCGGATCTCAATCGTAGAAGATGTCGAGGGTGTGACACGTGACCGTATCTATGCAACGGGTGAGTGGCTCAATCGTTCCTTTAGTATGATTGATACGGGAGGGATTGACGATGTCGATGCTCCCTTCATGGAACAAATCAAGCACCAGGCAGAAATTGCTATGGAAGAAGCGGATGTCATCGTCTTTGTGGTGTCTGGGAAAGAAGGGATTACAGATGCGGACGAGTACGTAGCTCGTAAACTTTATAAGACCCATAAACCTGTTATCCTTGCCGTTAACAAGATTGACAACCCTGAAATGCGAAATGATATTTTTGATTTCTATGCGCTAGGATTGGGTGAACCACTGCCAATTTCGTCTGTCCACGGTATTGGTACGGGTGATGTACTCGATGCCATTGTGGAAAATCTACCACACGAAGTTGAAGAAGAAAATCCAGACGTGATTAAATTTAGCTTGATTGGTCGTCCTAACGTTGGAAAATCAAGTTTGATCAACGCTATTTTGGGAGAAGACCGCGTGATTGCTAGTCCAGTAGCCGGAACAACGCGTGATGCCATTGATACCCACTTTATAGATACGGATGGACAAGAGTTTACCATGATTGATACAGCTGGTATGCGTAAGTCTGGTAAAGTCTATGAAAATACGGAGAAATACTCTGTCATGCGTGCCATGCGTGCCATTGACCGTTCTGACGTGGTCTTGATGGTCCTCAATGCCGAAGAAGGTATTCGTGAGTACGACAAGCGCATCGCAGGTTTTGCCCACGAAGCAGGCAAAGGGATGATCATCGTGGTCAATAAGTGGGATACTCTTGAAAAAGACAACCATACCATGAAGAAATGGGAAGAGGATATCCGTGAGCAGTTCCAATATCTGCCATATGCACCGATTGTCTTTGCATCCGCTTTGACCAAGCAACGTCTCCATAAACTGCCTGAGATGATTAAGCAAATCAGCGAAAGCCAAAACACCCGTATCCCATCAGCTGTCTTGAACGATGTGATTATGGATGCCATTGCCATCAATCCAACACCGACAGACAAAGGGAAACGCCTCAAGATTTTCTACGCAACCCAAGTGGCAACTAAGCCACCAACCTTTGTCATCTTTGTCAATGAAGAAGAACTCATGCACTTCTCTTACTTGCGTTTCTTGGAAAATCAAATCCGCAAGGCCTTTGTCTTTGAGGGAACACCGATTCACTTGATTGCAAGAAAACGCAAGTAAACCTTGCTTGTTTTTCTACAAAAACAAACTAAAAGAAGACTTCATAGTCTTCTTTTTTCTATCTAAAAGGGGAGAAAAGAACCTATCAAATTGGAGGAGAATCTGTCATCAAAATTCAATCATTTTCCTAGCTTTTGTAATCTATTTGTAATGAAAATGCACTTTTTTTGTAAAAATCAAAATGCTATAATTCCTTAAATCAATTTTCCTTTATCAGGGAGGTTATTATGAAAAAAAGCAGATTATTTAAACATAGTTTGTTGGTTCGCTTGCTTGGGTTGCTGATGGTCTTTCTCTTCTTGTCAGCATTCACAGCACCTGAAAAACCTGAGTACGGGATCTATGACCCGGATCACTATCTAACGGATGGGACTATAAGTCAAATTCGAGAATTGAATAATGTCAATAGTAAAAAATCAGAAAAATTCCAGATGGCTGTTTACGTTGTGAAAAGCCTAAATGGAGAAACAATTGAAACTGTGGCCAATGAAACAGCTAGGACATGGAAGATTGGCTACTCGGGAGACAATCACGGTGTCTTGATTGTGGTAGCAGTCCAAGATAGAAAATCACGGATTGAAACCAGTAATAATGTGGCCAGTAAAATCACAGACTATCAGACTCACAGGTTCTTGACAACAGCACGTCCTTACTTTAAAAATGGTGACTATAACAAGGGTGTTCTCTCAATAGTCAATAATCTCAACTACATGTTCTATAGTGGATCGAGTACGACTGCTTCAAGTTCTAAAAGTAGTTACGACTATACTACCAACTCTAGTCGCTTAAGGGAACTTGAAAGATATGCTGGTGAGAGTAGTTCTTCGAGACGTCATCGAAAAAGCAGCTCGAGTGACGGAGTTATCGGATTTGGAATTCTCATTTACTTCATCGTTATGATCATCGGATTTTTATTTGGTGGTCGTGGTGGCGGTTCACATGGCGATGATTCTGGCGGTGGCTGGTGGGGCAGTGACTCATCAGATTCAGGATCCTCTTGGTCTGACTCAGGCTCCGACTCATCTGGAGGCTGGGACGGCGGTGGCTTTGATGGCGGTGGTTCGTCTGATGACTGGTGAGTGACCATATATTGCTCAAACCGATTTCTCCATACAGTAAGGTGATTCCTTTGCAAGAGTTCACTCCTTAATTAAAAATAAAAACAAAGTTTGGGAAATTGATTTAAAATCTGAGTATTTTCTCAGAAAAGTTGATAAAAGAAAGTGTTAAGGTTTTGATATGAAACAAAATAAAGTAATTCTCTCAATAGTGGCGATTTTCTTTGGACTACTAGTTCTGGGAAGTTGTTCCTCAGTGACGACCTATAATGGTCTAGTTGGTGAACAGACTAAAGTGGAGCAGGCTCAGGCCGATGTCTCGACAGCCCTCCAACGTCGTTCGGACTTGATTGGTAACTTGGTGGAGTCCGTTAAAGGACAAATGAATCATGAAACCGAAGTCTTTACCAAGATTACGGATGCTAGAGCTAAAATCGGTAGTAGCTCAGTGACATCGGAAGAAAACCAAAAGGCTCAGGGAGAGTTGAGCTCAGCTCTTTCCCGCTTGATTTCCTTGACGGAGAATTATCCAGAACTCAAGAGCAATCAAAATGTTGAGCAACTAATGGTCGAACTTTCAGGCAGTGAAAATCGTATCTTTGTAGCACGCAAGGATTATAATAAAGTCGCAGCCGAGTACAATCAAAAGTTGAGAAGTTTTCCAACCGTGCTTTTTGCGAATATGATGAACTTTAAAGAAGCTGAAACCTTTAAAGAAACAGAAGAAGCCAAGACAGTTCCTAAGGTCGATTTTGGAACATCTTCATCAAGTCAATAAAGTGAATCAGCCTATGAATAAAGGAGTTTCTCTAGTATGACTAGTGATTTTAAACCCGAACCTGGAAAGCTTTTTCCAGGTTTTTTTGGTATAATAAAAGGGAAGAGACAGTGACTCAAATGGAGGTTTGCTATGGAGAAAACAAAAGCCTTTCTTGAAGCGCACTACAAGAGATATATCCTTACGATTTGCCTTCTCTGGTTCCTCATGTTTTTCCTTCCTTGGGATTGGCAAATAGGAGGAGTTTCAGTATATTATTTCGTTATGAAAAAACTCTTTGTGGTTTTTGGCGTTTTATCCATCCTATACTCTGTGCTGATTAAAAAAATCAGTCTTCTTATCTTTGAAATTATCTTTTGCTTGGCCTTCTGGATCAATCTCTTTTGGTATTTTGGGATACTGCCTGTATTCTTGGGAAATTAAACATTAACAAAAAAAAGGACTAGACTAGCTTCTAGTCCTTTTTTCTTCCTTATTAAAATAGTTGGAGATATAAAAATAATTTTGTTGACGGGCTGTCTGTATGATATAATAAGTCCTGTAAAAAGAAGATTAAGGGATTTAAAAAATGGCTAAAAAAGTAAAAGATTATTATGACTTAGCTTATGCTAGGGATTTGAGCCGAAGGTTACAAGAAGCGTCCGTTGCCTTTGATGGACAAAAGTTTAGGCTCTTGTTAGAAAAAGACTTGGAAGAGTTGGAGTTTAGCCAGCGTCAAGAACTCTTGGCTAGAAGTATCAAAGAATGTCTTCCCTTATCTTATCAGGACTCTCTCAAGGTTTTTGAGAAAATTTTGGGTCCTGAGTTAGAGGGTGGTTTAGGTATGTTCTCAGAAGGATATTGGCTTTGGCCAATCGGCAAATATGTAGAGCTATATGGAGACAAGGAATTTGAATTGAGCGCGGCCTTTAGTAAGGAACTAACTAAGCGATTTACTGGAGAATTTTCTATGAGACCTTTGCTGGCTCGCTATCCTAAGGCTACAATGACTTTGCTGTTAGAATGGAGTCGGGATGAAAATTTGCGCGTTCGTAGACTTGCCAGCGAATGTATGCGTATCCGTCTGCCTTGGGCTAAGAGACAAACCGTGGTATTGGATTATTTTGAGGATTTCACTACTATTCTGACCAATCTAAAGGATGATAGAGACAAATCCATTCAAAAAAGTGTAGCCAATAATTTAAATGATTTATACAAGGAAGAACCTGATAAGTTTGAAAAGATACTTCAAACTTGGCAAAAGGAGGAGCTGAGTCCAAGTTGTGCTTGGATTATCAAACATGCATCACGAACAAAAAACAAAAAGGTAGCCACAGAAGATTTATGCAAAAAAAGCTGAATTTTGGCTGGCCTTTTCCGTTGTAAATTAAGGATTCTTTCTTGAAAAATAATGGTAAATGTGCTAAAATTAAAAGAACATTCTAAAATATTCAGAATAAAAAGTAAGGAAAATCATGGCTAATATTTTAAAAACGATTATTGAAAATGATAAAGGAGAGCTTCGTCGTCTGGAAAAGATGGCTGATAAGGTTCTTAACTATGAGAGCCAAATGGCTGCAATGTCAGACGAAGAACTAAAAGCGAAAACTGACGAATTTAAAGAACGATACAACAAGGGTGAATCACTTGATTCATTACTATATGAGGCTTTTGCGGTAGTTCGCGAAGCTGCAAAACGTGTCCTTGGGCTTTTCCCTTATAAGGTTCAGGTCATGGGTGGGATTGTTCTTCACCATGGTGACGTTCCAGAGATGCGTACCGGTGAAGGGAAGACCTTGACAGCGACTATGCCAGTGTACCTCAATGCCCTTGCAGGCAAAGGGGTTCACGTAGTCACAGTCAATGAATACCTAACAGAACGTGACGCGACTGAAATGGGTGAGTTGTACTCATGGCTCGGTCTGTCAGTAGGGATCAACTTGGCAGCCAAATCTCCAATGGAGAAAAAAGAGGCTTACCTTTGCGATATTACCTACTCAACCAATTCAGAGATTGGTTTCGACTACCTTCGTGACAACATGGTCGTTCGTGCAGAAAACATGGTGCAACGTCCACTCAATTATGCCTTGGTCGATGAGGTTGACTCTATTTTGATCGACGAAGCTCGTACACCATTGATCGTTTCAGGTGCCAATGCAGTTGAAACAAGTCAACTCTACCATATGGCGGACCACTTCGTGAAATCCTTGGACAAGGATGACTATATCATTGACGTTCAGTCTAAGACGATCGGTTTGTCAGACTCTGGTATTGACAAGGCTGAAAGCTACTTCAAACTAGAAAATCTCTACGACATTGAAAATGTAGCTCTTACTCACTTTATTGACAATGCCCTCCGTGCTAACTATATCATGATTCTCGATATCGACTATGTGGTTAGTGAAGAGCAGGAAATCTTGATTGTCGACCAATTTACAGGTCGTACCATGGAAGGTCGTCGTTACTCTGATGGTTTACACCAAGCGATTGAAGCAAAAGAAGGTGTGCCAATCCAAGACGAGACAAAGACTTCAGCTTCTATTACCTACCAAAACCTCTTCCGTATGTATAAGAAATTGGCAGGTATGACAGGTACTGGTAAAACAGAAGAAGAAGAATTCCGCGAAATTTACAACATTCGTGTTATCCCAATCCCAACCAACCGTCCAATTCAACGTATCGACCACTCAGACCTTCTCTATGCAAGTCTTGATGCGAAATTTAAGGCTGTAGTTGAAGATGTAAAAGCTCGTTACCAAAAAGGTCAGCCGGTCTTGGTAGGCACAGTTGCCGTTGAAACGAGTGACTTCCTTTCTAAGAAATTGGTTGCTGCAGGTGTTCCTCACGAAGTCTTGAATGCGAAGAACCACTATAGAGAAGCGCAAATCATCATGAACGCTGGTCAACGTGGCGCGGTTACTATCGCAACCAACATGGCCGGTCGTGGTACCGACATTAAACTTGGTGAAGGGGTTCGTGAGCTTGGTGGACTTTGTGTTATCGGTACAGAGCGTCACGAAAGTCGCCGTATTGATAATCAGCTTCGTGGACGTTCAGGACGTCAAGGAGACCCAGGTGAGTCACAATTCTACTTGTCTCTTGAAGATGATTTGATGAAACGTTTCGGTTCAGAACGTTTGAAAGGTGTCTTTGAACGACTCAATATGTCTGACGAAGCTATCGAATCTCGCATGTTAACGCGTCAAGTTGAAGCAGCTCAAAAACGTGTCGAAGGAAACAACTACGACACTCGTAAACAAGTCCTTCAATACGATGATGTTATGCGTGAACAACGTGAGATTATCTATGCACAACGTTATGATGTCATTACTGCAGATCGTGACTTGGCACCAGAAATCCATGCTATGATTCGTCGTACCATTGGACGTATCGTGGATGCACATGCACGTTCTAAGGAAGATGAAAAATTGGAAGCAATCTTGAACTTTGCTAAGTATAACTTGCTTCCAGAAGATTCAATTAGCCGTTCAGATCTTGCAGGTCTGTCAGACCAAGCTATCAAAGATGAACTTTTCCAACGTACCTTGAAAGTCTATGACAGCCAAGTTGCTAAGCTTCGTGACGAAGATGCAGTGAAAGAATTCCAAAAAGTCTTGATTCTACGTGTTGTAGACAACAAGTGGACAGACCATATCGATGCTCTTGACCAGTTGCGAAATGCTGTTGGTCTTCGTGGATATGCCCAAAATAACCCTGTTGTAGAATATCAAGCAGAAGGTTTCCGAATGTTTAACGACATGATTGGATCGATTGAATTCGATGTGACCCGCTTGATGATGAAAGCACAAATCCATGAACAAGAACGTCCGCAAGTTGAACACAATATCAGTACAACTGCGACTCGTAATATCGCAGCGCAGCAGGCAAGCCTTCCAGAAGATTTGGACTTGAGCCAAATCGGACGAAACGACCAATGCCCATGTGGATCAGGTAAGAAATTCAAGAACTGTCATGGTAAGAGACAATAATATGAGATAAGATACAGGCGGATACCTGGTAAAAATCATTTTTTGCTTGGTGTCCGTTTGCTTTATAAGGAGATGAATCATGGTATTTAAAGCTAAAAGTCCTAAAATTAACATTGAAGAAGTTCGCGCCTTGTCTAAATTAGAGGGAGCGGCTCTTGCGAGAAAAAATCAACGTGATCAGGAATTGGAAGCCATCATTCGTGGGGAAGACCAGCGTATTCTCTTGGTGATTGGACCATGTTCATCTGATAATGAAGATGCGGTTCTCGAGTATGCCAAGCGTCTATCTGCTTTGCAAGAAGAGGTCAAAGACCGTATTTTTATGGTCATGCGTGTCTATACAGCTAAACCTCGTACCAATGGAGATGGCTATAAAGGCTTGATTCATCAACCAAATGCGACAGAAGCTCCTAGCTTGATCAATGGGATCAAGGCTGTTCGCCAGCTCCACTACCGTGTGATTACTGAGACGGGTATGACAACAGCTGATGAGATGCTTTATCCTGAAAATCTTCCGTTGGTGGATGATTTGATTTCTTATATGGCTGTTGGAGCTCGTTCTGTAGAGGATCAACAGCACCGTTTTGTAGCGAGTGGAGCAGACTTTTCAACAGGATTTAAAAATCCAACATCTGGAAATCTCAATGTTATGTTTAATGGGATTTATGCAGCGCAAAATAAACAGAGTTTCCTTTTCCTCGGTAAAGAGGTGGAAACAACTGGGAATCCATTGTCCCACGCCATTCTTCGTGGCGCCTTGAATGAATACGGGAAAAATGTTCCCAACTACTACTATGACAATTTGATGGATACCATTGATCAGTATGAAAAGATGGGCTTGGAAAATCCCTTTATCATCATCGATACCAATCATGACAATTCAGGTAAGCAATACATGGATCAAATCCGTATCGTTCGTCAGACCTTGATTAACCGTGACTGGAATGAGAAAATCAAAAAATATGTTCGTGGTTTTATGATTGAATCCTATCTGGAAGATGGACGTCAAAATGAGCCAGAAGTTTTTGGTAAGTCCATTACAGATCCGTGTCTCGGATGGGACAACACAGAAGCACTTGTTCGCGAAATTTACCAAACGCTAGGAGAGTAAGATGGCATTTATCGAAAAAGGTCAAGAAATTGATATTGAAGCAATCAAGGCAGCGACCCAGTTGTCACCTGAAGCCTTGCGAAAAAAAGAAGCCCGCGATAGAGAGTTGGCAGCCATCATCTCGGGTGAAGACGACCGAATCCTTTTGGTGATGGGGCCTTGCTCTTCTGACAATGAAGAAGCAGTGCTTGAATATGCTCGTCGCTTAGCAGACTTGCAGAAAAAAGTTGTGGATAAAATCTTTATCGTGATGCGTGTCTATACGGCTAAACCTCGTACCAATGGAGATGGCTATAAGGGCATGATTCATCAACCAAATACCAGCGAAGCGCCTAGTCTCATCAATGGTTTGCAGGCTGTTCGTCAGCTACACTACCGAGTGGTTACCGAAACTGGATTGACAACAGCTGATGAGATGCTTTATCCGTCAAATCTCGTTTTGGTTGATGATCTGGTCAGCTACCATGCTGTAGGGGCTCGTTCAGTGGAAGACCAAGAACACCGCTTTGTAGCCTCTGGGATTGATGCTCCGGTTGGGATGAAAAATCCAACATCTGGAAATCTTGTGGTCATGTTTAATGCTATCTATGCGGCTCAAAACAAGCAAACCTTCCTTTACCATGGCCAAGAAGTGGAAACTTCAGGAAATCCTTTGGCCCACGTTATCCTTCGTGGCGCCATGAACGAATATGGTAAAAATGAACCCAATTTCTACTATGAAACACTCTTAAATGCCATCAATCGCTATGAGACTATGGGACTTGAAAATCCCTTCATTATCATCGATACCAATCATGACAATTCTGGCAAGCAGTATATGGAACAAATTCGCATTGTTCGTCAAGCCTTGCTGAATCGTGATTGGAATGAAAAGATTAAAAAGACGGTTCGAGGCTTTATGATCGAATCTTACCTAGCAGATGGTCGTCAAAACCAACCAGAAGTCTTTGGTTGCTCCATTACCGACCCTTGTCTAGGATGGGAAAATACAGTAGCTTTGGTAGAAGAAATTTATACTACCTTAACAAAATAAGTGAAAAGGATGGAGTTGGAGGAATCTCAGCTCCTTTTATGAGTATGATAGTTGGACACGGAATTGACATCGAAGAATTGGCTTCGATAGAAAACGCAGTTACACGACGTGAGGGCTTTGCTAAGCGCGTGCTGACCTCTAAAGAAATGGGGCGTTTTGCTAGTCTCAAAGGGCGCAGGCAGATCGAATACTTGGCTGGTCGCTGGTCGGCTAAGGAGGCCTTTTCCAAGGCTATGGGAACAGGAATTGGTAAACTGACCTTTCAGGATTTGGAAGTTTTGAACAATGAACGAGGGGCTCCCTATTTTAGTCAAGCACCATTTTCAGGAAAAATTTGGCTGTCAATCAGCCATACAGATCAGTTTGTGACAGCCAGTGTCATTTTGGAGGAAAATCATGAAAGCTAGTCCACATAGACCAACCAAGGCTCTGATATTTCTGGGAGCTATTCGACAAAATATTCAGCAAATGGAGGCTCATATCCCTGAAGGAACGCTCAAGTGGGCAGTGGTCAAGGCCAATGCTTATGGGCATGGAGCTATTGCCGTTGCGATGGCGATTCAGGACGATGTTGATGGATTTTGTGTTTCCAATATTGATGAAGCCATCGAACTTCGTCAGGCTGGACTCAGCAAGAAAATCCTTATCTTAGGAGTTTCTGAAATCGAAGCTGTTTCTCTTGCTAAAGAATACGATATCACCTTGACAGTGGCAGGATTGGAGTGGATTCAAGGACTCTTAGCTAGGGAGACAGATTTATCTGGCTTGACTGTCCATCTCAAGATTGATTCAGGAATGGGAAGGATTGGTTTTAGAGAGGCCAGTGAAGCTGATATGGCTCAAGACTTTCTCCAACAACACGGTACGCATGTTGAGGGAATTTTTACCCACTTTGCGACTGCAGATGAGGAATCAGATACCTACTTTAATCAGCAGTTAGAATGCTTTAAAGCTATTTTGGCAAGTATGAAGGAAGTTCCAGAGCTGGTTCATGCCAGCAACTCGGCAACGACTCTCTGGCATGCAGAGACTATTTTCAATGCAGTCCGTATGGGAGATGCCATGTTTGGTCTCAACCCAAGTGGAGATGTCTTGGACTTGCCCTATGATTTGAAACCAGCCTTGACCTTGGAGTCTGCCCTTGTTCATGTTAAGACAGTTCCAGCTGGAGCTTGCATGGGCTATGGAGCCACCTATCAAGCGGATAGTGAGCAAGTCATTGCGACCGTGCCAATCGGCTATGCGGATGGTTGGACACGAGTCATGCAAAATTTCACTGTCTTGGTAGATGGAGAAGCTTGCCCAATCGTTGGACGGGTTTCTATGGACCAAATCACCATTCGTTTGCCTAAGGTTTACCCGCTAGGAACAAAAGTCACCTTAATTGGTTCCGATGGTGACCAGGAAATCACAGCAACTCAGGTAGCGACCTACCGTGGAACCATTAACTATGAGGTGGTTTGCCTCCTCAGCGACCGCATTCCGAGAGAATATTATTAAAAAGAAAGGAGTAGAGCATGAATCTACACCAACCCTTGCATGTCTTGCCTGGTGTGGGACCAAAGTCAGCAGAGAAATACGCCAAACTAGGAATTGAAAACTTGCAAGACCTCTTGCTCTACTTTCCTTTCCGTTATGAAGATTTCAAAACCAAGCAGGTCCTGGAATTGGAAGACGGGGAAAAGGCGGTTCTATCTGGTCAGGTAGTGACTCCAGCTAGTGTTCAGTATTATGGTTTCAAGCGCAATCGCCTGCGTTTTAGCCTCAAGCAGGGAGAAGTCGTTTTTGCGGTGAATTTTTTTAACCAACCCTATCTGGCTGATAAGATAGAATTGGGAGCAACTCTTGCTGTCTTTGGAAAATGGGACCGTGCCAAGGCCAGTTTGACTGGGATGAAGGTTCTAGCTCAAGTGGAAGATGACCTCCAGCCGGTCTATCGTCTGGCTCAGGGAATCAGTCAGGCCAGTCTGGTTAAGGTCATTAAGACAGCCTTTGATCAGGGGTTGGACCTCTTGATAGAGGAAAATCTTCCCCAGTCTTTACTTGATAAATACAAACTCATGTCCCGTTGCCATGCTGTTCGCGCTATGCATTTTCCTAAGGATTTGGCAGAATATAAGCAGGCTCTTCGCCGTATCAAGTTTGAGGAACTCTTTTACTTCCAAATGCAGTTGCAGACGCTCAAGTCTGAAAATAGAGTTCAGGGAAGCGGTCTGGTTCTGAATTGGTCTCAGGAAAAAGTGATAGCCGTTAAAGAAAATCTGCCTTTTGCCCTGACCCAAGCTCAAGAAAAGAGTTTGCGGGAAATATTGACAGACATGAAGTCGGACCACCACATGAATCGTCTCCTACAAGGGGATGTAGGGAGCGGAAAAACGGTGGTTACTGGTTTGGCCATGTTTGCGGCGGTGACGGCTGGCTACCAGGCAGCTCTCATGGTGCCAACAGAAATCCTAGCAGAGCAACACTTTGAGAGTTTACAGAACCTTTTTCCAGACTTGAAACTCGCTCTCTTGACAGGTTCCTTAAAAGCTGTAGAAAAGAGAGCAGTCTTGGAGACCATTGCCAAGGGTGAGGCTGATTTGATTATCGGGACTCATGCTTTGATTCAGGATGGGGTGGATTATGCTCGCCTAGGCTTGATTATCATTGATGAGCAGCACCGTTTTGGTGTGGGGCAAAGGCGTGTTCTGCGGGAAAAAGGGGACAATCCTGACGTTCTCATGATGACGGCGACGCCCATTCCACGAACCTTGGCTATCACAGCCTTTGGCGATATGGATGTTTCTATTATTGACCAGATGCCAGCAGGGCGGAAGCCTATTGTAACTCGCTGGATTAAGCATGAGCAGCTGCCTCAGGTCTTGACTTGGTTAGAGGGGGAAATCCAAAAAGGTTCTCAAGCCTATGTCATCTCTCCTTTGATCGAAGAATCTGAAGCTCTGGACTTGAAAAACGCCATTGCCTTATCAGAAGAGTTGACAGCTCATTTTGCAGGTAAGGCCGAAGTGGCTCTTCTACATGGTAAGATGAAGAGTGACGAAAAAGACCAGATCATGCAAGAGTTCAAAGAGCGAAAAACGGATATTCTAGTTTCGACAACTGTTATCGAGGTTGGAGTTAATGTCCCTAATGCGACCGTCATGATTATCATGGATGCCGACCGGTTCGGTCTCAGTCAGCTTCACCAGCTCAGAGGTCGTGTTGGTCGGGGGGACAAGCAGTCCTATGCTGTTCTTGTGGCTAATCCCAAGACGGACTCTGGGAAGGATCGCATGCGCATCATGACAGAAACGACTAATGGATTTGTCCTTGCGGAGGAAGATTTGAAAATGCGTGGTTCTGGTGAGATTTTTGGAACTAGACAGTCAGGACTTCCAGAGTTTCAAGTGGCGGATATTATCGAAGATTTTCCTATTTTAGAAGAAGCCAGAAAGGTTGCCAGCTACATTAGTTCTATGGAAGGTTGGAAAGAGGATCCAGAATGGCGCATGATTGCTCTCCATCTAGAAAAGAAAGAACATCTAGATTAAATACTCTTCGAAAATCAAATTCAAACCACTTCAACGTCGCCTTGCCGTACTCAAGTACAGCCTGCGGCTAGTTTCCTAGTTTGCTCTTTGATTTTCATTGAGTATAAGCTTTCTCTAAGGAAAACTTAAGCTAGCTTTTAGGTTTGGATCTTATACTAGAGTCATCAAAAAGAAACGAGGACTCTCACATGACAATTAAAGTAACCTACCAAAAGAAATTCCAAACCGTCGAACTAGAGAAAGGAGCTAGCACCTATTGATACACAGAGAGCGGAAACGCTCTTTTTATTTTTAAAACTACTTTCAGACGATAGGTTTGAGGAAAGAGAATCTAAAATCACTTTCTATTTAGCATTCTTTCTTGCATTGCTTTCCTAGATATGCTACAGTTGTGATAGCGATTACAAATCGAAAGGAGCATGCTATGAAAAATCCAGCTTTGTTAGAAGAAATCAAGACCTATCTAGGACGGGATGAAGTTCCAGAAGATTTTGATGCTTTCTGGGATGAGGAAGTCAAAAAAGTATCCACACTTCCAGCCTACCAGTTGGAGGAAAGAGATTCCCATATTCCCCAAGTCAAGTGCTATGAACTTACTTTTGAAGGAACCAATGAAGGCAAGGTCTACGCACGCGTCGTCCTTCCAAAGAGTGAGGAGAAAGTTCCGTTAATCTTCCATTTCCATGGTTATATGGGACGTGGCTGGGACTGGGCTGATATGCTGGCCTATACTGTGGCTGGTTACGGCGTTGTTTCTATGGACGTTCGAGGCCAGTCGGGCTATTCGCAAGACGGCTCGCACTCTTCACTAGGAAATACGGTGAAGGGACATATCATCCGTGGTGCTGTGGAAGGTCGGGAACATCTCTTTTATAAGGATGTCTATCTGGATATTTACCAGTTGGTTGAAATTGTTGCTAGTCTACCTCAGGTGGATGAGGAAAGACTTTGTAGCTATGGTGCCTCACAAGGAGGGGCTTTAGCTTTGGTTGCAGCTGCTCTCAATCCTCGGATTCAGCGAACAGTTGCCATCTATCCCTTCTTGTCAGACTTTAGACGAGTGCTTGAGATTGGCAATACCAGTGAAGCCTATGATGAACTCTTCCGATATTTCAAATCCCACGATCCCTTCCATGAAACTGAGGAAGACATCATGGCGACCCTTGCTTATATCGATGTGAAAAATCTTGCCCATCGCATTCAAGGTGAGGTCAAGATGATTACGGGCTTGGATGACGATGTCTACTATCCTATTACCCAGTTTGCTATTTACAACCGTCTAACTTGCGACAAGGCCTATCGCATCATGCCTGAGTATGCTCACGAAGTCATGAATGTTTTTGTCAATGACCAAGTTTATAACTGGCTCTGTGGCAGTGAGATTCCTTTTAATTACGTAAGATAATGAATGAGAGAGGGCAGTAGCTCTCTTTTTTATGTCCAAAACCTGAAAGTACTTTTAGAAAATTTAAAATATTAAAATATTCTTAAAAGTAAAATCTATTCTGTAGGAACACAGATATAAATATAAGACTTTGTTGTATAATAAAGGAAAAGTCACTTGTGAAAGGAGGAAAAAGGCTGCTGGGTGATTAAAGAATGCCTCAGCAGAAAATGGGAGAGGACTGAGAGCTCTCATTAAGTTGGATACTTTCTTGGTAAAACTTGTCTCTTGGGGGACAATAAAAATTTTTAAAGAAAAAGAAAGCGCTTTATTTTATGAAGAATGAAAGGACAAACATGAATTACAAATCTTTAAATCAGAAACAGCGATACGGAATTCGAAAATTTGCATTTGGGGCGGCATCTGTAGCGATTGGTACAGTGGTATTTGGAGCTAATCCTGTCTTAGCTCAAGAGCAAGCCAATGCAGCAGGAGCCAATACAGAAACTGTCGAACCTGGTCAAGGGTTATCAGAATTGCCAAAAGAAGCGCCCTCGGGAGATCTTGCTCATTTGGATAAGGATTTGGCTGGTAAATTGGCAGCAGCACAAGACGATGGCGTTGAGGTGGACCAAGATCATTTGAAAAAAAATGAGAGTGCAGAATCAGAAACCCCATCCTCTACGGAAACTCCTGCAGAAGAAGCAAATAAGGAAGAGGAATCAGAGGATCAGGGTGCTATTCCTCGTGACTATTACTCAAGAGATTTAAAAAATGCCAATCCTGTCCTTGAAAAAGAAGATGTTGAAACCAATGCAGCAAATGGTCAGAGAGTTGATTTATCAAGTGAACTAAATAAACTAAAGCAACTAAAAAATGCTACAGTTCACATGGAGTTCAAACCAGATGCATCAGCTCCACGCTTTTATAATCTCTTCTCTGTATCCAGTGACACCAAGGAAAATGAGTACTTTACTATGTCTGTCCTTGATCATACAGCTCTTATTGAAGGGCGTGGCGCTAACGGGGAGCAGTTCTATGATAAGTATACAGATGCTCCTTTGAAAGTTCGCCCTGGACAATGGAATTCCGTGACCTTTACTGTCGAACAACCGACAACGGAGTTACCTCATGGTCGAGTTCGTCTCTATGTGAACGGTGTCTTATCTCGTACAAGTCTCAAATCCGGTAACTTCATCAAAGATATGCCAGATGTTAATCAAGCTCAACTTGGAGCAACCAAACGGAGCAATAAAACAGTTTGGTCATCAAACCTACAAGTACGAAACTTAACCGTTTATGATCGTGCTTTAAGCCTAGATGAAGTCCAAATACGGAGTCAATTATTTGAAAGAGGTGAATTGGAACAGAAACTTCCTGAGGGCGCGAAAATCTCAGAGAAAGAAGATGTCTTTGAAAGTGGTAGGAACAATCAACCAAATAAAGATGGTATCAAGAGTTATCGTATCCCAGCTCTTCTCAAGACGGATAAAGGAACGCTGATTGCTGGAACGGATGAAAGACATTTGCACCATTCTGACTGGGGAGATATTGGGATGGTTGTTCGTCGCAGCTCAGATAATGGGAAAACATGGGGAGACCGAATCGTAATCTCAAATCCTCGTGACAATGAGCACGCTAAACATGCAGATTGGCCATCTCCAGTCAATATTGATATGGCCTTGGTGCAAGACCCTGAAACAAAGAGAATTTTTGCAATTTATGACATGTTCCTTGAGAGTAAAGCAATATTTTCATTACCAGGGCAAGCTCCGAAAGCTTATGAACAAGTGGGAGATAAAGTTTATCAAGTTTTATATAAGCAAGGAGAATCAGGTCGCTATACGATTCGAGAAAACGGAGAGGTTTTCGACCCTCAAAACAGAAAGACAGATTATCGCGTCGTCGTTGACCCTAAAAAACCAGCCTACAGCGATAAGGGAGATTTGTATAAAGGGAATGAGCTAATCGGAAATATTTATTTTGAGTATAGCGAGAAGAATATTTTTAGAGTTTCCAATACCAACTACCTATGGATGTCTTATAGTGATGACGATGGGAAGACTTGGTCTGCACCAAAAGATATTACACATGGGATTCGGAAAGATTGGATGCACTTCCTAGGAACTGGACCTGGTACGGGGATTGCCTTGCGTACTGGGCCTCATAAGGGAAGACTGGTGATTCCAGTTTATACAACAAACAACGTTTCCTACTTAAGTGGTTCTCAATCATCTCGTGTAATTTATTCAGATGATCATGGAGAAACATGGCAAGCAGGGGAAGCAGTTAATGATAACCGTCCAGTAGGCAATCAAACCATTCACTCCTCAACCATGAATAATCCAGGCGCCCAAAATACGGAGTCAACTGTTGTTCAGTTGAATAATGGGGATCTCAAGCTCTTTATGCGTGGGTTGACTGGTGATCTTCAGGTTGCGACCAGTCATGATGGGGGAGCAACGTGGGATAAAGAAATCAAACGTTATCCTCAAGTAAAAGACGTTTATGTTCAAATGTCCGCAATTCACACCATGCATGAAGGAAATGAATACATTCTACTCAGCAATGCTGGTGGTCCTGGACGCAATAATGGTTTGGTTCACCTAGCTCGTGTTGAGGAGAATGGTGAGTTGACATGGCTGAAACACAATCCTATACAAAGTGGTAAGTTTGCTTACAACTCACTCCAAGAACTCGGAAATGGCGAATATGGTTTGCTTTATGAGCATGCGGATGGCAATCAAAACGATTATACTTTATCCTATAAGAAATTCAACTGGGATTTCTTAAGCAAAGACAGAATTTCTCCTAAAGAAGCAAAAGTAAAATATGCTATCCAAAAATGGCCAGGCATCATTGCCATGGAGTTCGATTCGGAAGTATTGGTAAACAAGGCTCCGACTCTTCAATTGGCAAATGGCAAGACAGCAACCTTTATGACCCAGTACGATACAAAAACTCTCCTATTCACAATAGATCCAGAGGATATGGGACAAAGGATTACGGGTCTAGCTGAGGGTGCGATTGAAAGCATGCACAATTTACCAGTTTCTTTAGCTGGGTCTAAACTAAGCGATGGTATTAATGGCAGTGAAGCTGCTATCCATGAGGTTCCAGAGTACACTGGACCATTGGCAACAGTAGGTGAAGAACCAGCTCCAACAGTAGAAAAACCAGAGTTTACGGGTGGAGTCAACGCTGTTGAGGCAGCAGTCCATGAAGTGCCAGAGTACAAGGGTGACACCAATCTAGTATTAGCAGCTGCAGATAACAAACTGTCTCTAGGTCAAGATGTGACCTATCAAGCGCCAGCGGCTAAACAAGATGAACTTCCAAATACAGGAAGCAAGGAAACAAGCTCACTAATTTCCCTTGGCCTTGCGGGCGCCCTCTTATCACTCTTTGCATTTGGAAAAAAGAGAAAAGAATAATAAGCAAGAGCTATTTGAGTAGGTCTCAGAAGAGATAGCAGGTTTTCAAGCCTGCTATCTTTTTTGGCGACATTCAGGTTGATTCGAAATCATAAGAGGTCTGAAACTACTTTCAGGATAGTCTGTTCTATAAAATAGTTTTGAAACTGAAATCTATTCTACCACAAGCTATTGAAAGCGCTTAACAAATGATATATAATAAGCCCATAAGAACAAGAAAGGGAGGAAAGAGGATGACACAGATTAGCAAAGAAGCCTTGATTGAACAAATTAAAGGTGGAATCATTGTCTCTTGCCAGGCACTTCCTCACGAACCGCTTTATACAGAAGCGGGAGGAGTCATTCCCTTGCTAGTCAAAGCGGCTGAGCAAGGTGGAGCAGTCGGTATCCGAGCAAACAGTGTTCGTGATATCAAGGAGATTAAGGAGGTTACGAAACTCCCGATTATCGGGATTATCAAACGTGACTATCCGCCACAGGAGCCATTCATTACAGCTACGATGAGAGAAGTTGATGAACTGGCTGAACTAGATATTGAGGTCATTGCTCTCGATTGTACCAAACGTGAACGTTACGACGGTTTGGAAATTCAGGACTTTATCCGACAAGTCAAAGAAAAATATCCGCATCAACTCTTAATGGCTGATACCAGTACCTTTGAAGAAGGAATAGCAGCGGTCGAAGCAGGGATTGATTTTGTTGGAACAACCCTATCAGGTTATACCTCTTATAGTCCTAAGGTAGATGGTCCAGACTTTGAACTGATCAAAAAACTCTGCGATGCCGGCGTGGATGTCATCGCTGAAGGGAAGATTCATACACCAGAACAAGCTAAGCAAATCCTTGAATATGGGGTGCGGGGTATCGTTGTTGGTGGTGCGATTACTAGACCAAAAGAGATTACGGAACGCTTTGTTGCCGGTCTTAAATAACACAATCTCAAAAAAAGAGGAGAGTGGTCGATGTGTCGGAGAAAATGAAAACGCATACAAATATAAAGAACTCATTATCCAATATGGATACGCTTATCAATTAGGAGAATACAAATGAAATTTAGAAAACTAGCTTGTACAGTACTTGCGGGTGCTGCGATTCTTGGCCTTGCGGCTTGTGGTAACTCTGGTGGAAGTAAAGATGCTGGAAGCTCTAGTAGCGATAGCGGAAAAACAGAAATCACTTGGTGGGCGTTCCCAGTCTTCACACAAGAAAAAACGGGTGACGGTGTCGGAACTTATGAAAAATCAATCATCGAAGCTTTTGAAAAAGCAAATCCAGATGTAAAAGTGAAATTGGAAACCATCGACTTCAAGTCAGGTCCTGAAAAGATTACAACAGCCATCGAAGCAGGAACAGCGCCAGACGTACTCTTTGACGCACCAGGACGTATCATCCAATACGGTAAAAATGGTAAATTGGCAGAGTTGAACGACCTCTTCACAGACGAATTCGTCAAAGATGTCAACAACGAAAACATCGTACAAGCAAGTAAGGCTGGAGACAAAGCTTACATGTATCCAATCAGTTCAGCTCCATTCTACATGGCTATGAACAAGAAAATGTTGGAAGATGCTGGAGTTGCAAACCTTGTAAAAGAAGGTTGGACAACTGATGACTTTGAAAAAGTTTTGAAAGCGCTTAAAAATAAAGGATATACGCCAGGTTCATTGTTCAGTTCTGGTCAAGGGGGAGACCAAGGAACACGTGCCTTCGTTGCAAACCTTTATGGCGGTTCTGTAACAGACAAAGACGTAACCAAATATACAACAGACGATCCTAAATTCGTCAAAGGTCTTGAAAAAGCTGCTAGCTGGATTAAAGACGGTTTATTGAACAATGGTTCACAATTTGACGGTGGAGCAGACATCCAAAACTTTGCCAATGGTCAAACTTCATACACAATCCTTTGGGCGCCAGCTCAAAACGGTATCCAAGCGAAACTCTTGGAAGCAAGTAAGGTAGACGTGGTAGAAGTACCATTCCCATCAGACTCTGGCAAACCATCTCTTGAATACCTTGTAAACGGATTTGCAGTATTTAATAACAAAGACGATAAGAAAGTCGCAGCTGCTAAGAAATTCGTTCAATTTATCGCAGATGACAAAGAATGGGGTCCTAAAGACGTAGTTCGTACAGGTGCCTTCCCAGTTCGTACTTCATTTGGCAAACTTTATGAAGACAAACGTATGGAAACAATCAGTGGCTGGACTAAATACTACTCACCATACTACAACACTATCGATGGATTTGCTGAAATGAGAACACTTTGGTTCCCAATGTTGCAATCTGTATCAAATGGTGACGAAAAACCAGCGGATGCTTTGAAAGCCTTCACTGAAAAAGCTAACGAAACAATCAAAAAAGCTACAAAACAATAAGCACTAAGTCAGATTGATTCCCCCCTTTTCCCTGTGCACTACGGTGTAAGAAAAGGGGGACTTTTGTTTGAAATGGTAGGAGCTGTCACGAAATTAAAATGAAGTTCTTACATAAGCGAATCTTAAAAAATTTCATTTTGGTTTTAAAACAGTTCAAGAAAATCAAAAACTATTCTATTTGAAAGAGAGGTGCCGACTGTGAAAGTCAATAAAATTCGTATGCGGGAAACAGTGATTTCCTACGCTTTCCTAGCACCAGTGTTATTCTTCTTTGTCATCTTTGTCTTGGCTCCTATGATTATGGGATTCATTACAAGTTTCTTTAACTACTCCATGACTAAATTTGAGTTTGTGGGCTTGGACAACTACATTCGCATGTTTAAAGACCCTGTCTTTGTGAAGTCTTTGATCAATACCGTTATCCTGGTTATTGGATCTGTTCCGATTGTGGTTCTCTTCTCGCTCTTTGTAGCATCTCAAACCTATCATCAAAATGCCATTGCCCGTTCTTTCTATCGTTTCGTCTTCTTCCTTCCTGTAGTTACAGGTAGTGTTGCCGTAACGGTTGTATGGAAATGGATCTATGACCCCCTATCAGGGATTCTAAACTTTGTCCTTAAGTCAAGCCATATCATCAGCCAAAACATTTCTTGGCTGGGTGACAAAAACTGGGCTTTGCTAGCGATTATGATCATCCTTTTGACAACATCTGTTGGTCAACCGATTATCCTTTATATCGCTGCCATGGGGAATATTGACAATTCACTTGTTGAAGCAGCGCGTGTTGACGGTGCGACTGAATTTCAAGTCTTCTGGAAGATCAAATGGCCTAGCCTTCTTCCAACAACTCTTTACATCGCGATTATTACAACCATCAACTCATTCCAATGTTTCGCCTTGATTCAGCTCTTGACTTCTGGTGGTCCAAACTATTCAACAAGTACACTCATGTACTACCTTTATGAAAAAGCCTTCCAATTGACAGAATACGGCTATGCAAATACCATCGGTGTCTTCTTGGCAGTGATGATTGCCATTGTCAGCTTTGCTCAATTCAAGATCCTCGGAAACGACGTAGAATACTAAAGAAAGGAGACAGTTATGCAACCTACACAAAAGAAACCCTTAACAGCTTTCACTGTTATCTCAACGATTATCTTGCTCTTGTTGACCGTACTGTTCATCTTTCCATTCTACTGGATTTTGACAGGGGCCTTCAAATCACAGCCTGATACCATTATGATTCCGCCACAGTGGTTCCCTAAAATGCCAACCATGGAGAACTTCCAACAACTCATGGTGCAAAACCCTGCTATGCAGTGGATGTGGAACTCTGTATTTATCTCATTGGTAACCATGTTCTTAGTCTGTGCAACCTCTTCTCTAGCAGGTTATGTCTTGGCTAAGAAACGTTTCTATGGTCAACACATTCTCTTTGCAGTCTTTATCGCTGCCATGGCACTTCCAAAACAAGTTGTCCTTGTACCATTGGTACGTATCGTCAATTTCATGGGAATTCACGATACACTTTGGGCAGTTATCTTGCCTTTGATCGGATGGCCATTTGGGGTATTCCTTATGAAACAGTTCAGCGAAAACATCCCAACAGAATTGCTTGAATCAGCTAAAATCGACGGTTGTGGTGAGATTCGTACCTTCTGGAGCGTAGCCTTCCCTATTGTGAAACCAGGATTTGCAGCCCTTGCAATCTTTACCTTCATCAATACTTGGAACGACTACTTTATGCAGTTGGTTATGTTGACTTCACGTCAAAACTTGACCATCTCACTCGGGGTTGCGACCATGCAGGCCGAAATGGCAACCAACTATGGTTTGATCATGGCAGGTGCAGCTCTTGCAGCCGTGCCAATCGTAACCGTCTTCCTTGTCTTCCAAAAATCCTTCACTCAGGGTATTACTATGGGAGCTGTTAAAGGATAAGACCTTGCGAAAATCGAGTTTAAACTACGTCTGCGTTACCATGCCATACTTAAGTATTGCCTGCGGTTAGCTTCCTAGTTTGTTCTTCGATTTTCATTAAGTATAAGAGAATATAGAGTTATAAGTGTCTACAAAATGGAGAGTATGCAGTTACTTCGTGAAGTTTTGTCAGACACTTATAAACTTAAGAATGAACTCTTTTCATGATACTAGTTAGAGTAGGTTCGTTTTATGGTGGCTATTTCCCGCTTTAGTGGTATCTAAGATAAGCATCTTACGCTTATCTTAGACGGAATTTTTGAGACTGACGATGAAGGAGTGAAAGGCTCAAAAATTAGGAATGAAATTCCGAAGGAATTTGCTTCCGTCCGCACTGTTACATGGAAATAGAGGAAGGATAATTCGGAACTGAAAACTAGTAACTATCAGAAACGAAGGAAACAGTATGATTTTTGACGATTTGAAAAACATCGCCTTTTACAAGGGGATCCATCCCAATCTAGACAAGGCTATCGACTATCTCTATCAGCACCGTAAGGATTCTTTCGAACTCGGTAAGTATGAGATTGACGGGGACAAGGTCTTTCTAGTTGTGCAGGAAAATGTCCTCAATCAAGCTGAAAATGATCAATTTGAGCACCATAAGAACTATGCAGACTTGCATTTGCTGGTAGAAGGACACGAATATTCGAGCTACGGTTCACGTATCAAAGACGAGGCAGTAGCATTTGAGGAAGCGAGCGACATTGGCTTTGTCCATTGTCATGAACATTACCCACTCTTGTTGGGCTATCACAATTTTGCGATTTTCTTCCCCGGAGAACCACACCAGCCAAATGGCTACGCGGGTATGGAAGAAAAGGTTCGCAAATATCTCTTTAAAATTTTGATTGATTAAAAGAATCAGGAGGAGCAAACATGGCACAAAAAGGAGTAAGCCTTATTAAGGCAGCATTTGATACAGATAATTTTCTCATGCGTTTCAGTGAGAAAGTCTTGGATATCGTCACAGTCAATCTTCTTTTTGTCGTCTCTTGTTTGCCCATCGTGACGATTGGAGTGGCGAAAATCAGCCTTTATGAGACCATGTTTGAGATTAAGAGAAGCAGACGGGTACCAGTCTTTAGAACTTATCTAAGAGATTTCAAGCAAAATCTGAAACTGGGTTTCCAGTTAGGTTTGCTGGAGTTAGGCATTGTGTCATTAAGCCTTCTAGACCTCTATCTCTTCTGGGGACAGACTGCTTTGCCTTTCCAGATTGTGAAAACTATTTGTTTGGGGATTCTCATCTTCCTCACTCTCGTGATGCTGGCTAGTTATCCCATCGCTGCCCGCTATGATCTGTCTTGGAAAGAAGTGCTGCAAAAAGGGCTTATCTTGGCAAGTTTTAACTTTCCTTGGTTCTTCCTCATGTTAGCCATTCTCTTTCTCATTGTGATGGTTCTTTATCTATCCGCCTTCACTCTTCTTTTGGGTGGATCGGCCTTTATCCTCTTTGGCTTTGGTTTGCTAGTCTTTCTCCAAGCAGGTTTGATGGAGAAAATCTTCGCCAAATACCAGTAGGATGGCTTGTTTCTGAAACTACTTTCAATCGTTACAGTTTCTAAAATACAAGTAGAAACTAAAATCTAAGTGTATACAAGATATTGAAAGCGATTTTCACAAGGTGTATACTAAACTTGTAAAAAATAGAACTGCTCTCAGCAGAAAAAAGAAATCTTAGGAGAAAATCTATGTCAGATTTGAAAAAATACGAAGGTGTCATTCCAGCCTTCTACGCATGTTATGATGATCAAGGAGAAGTCAGTCCAGAGCGTACGCGTGCCTTGGTCCAATACTTCATTGATAAAGGTGTTCAAGGTCTCTATGTCAATGGTTCTTCTGGTGAATGTATCTACCAAAGCGTTGAAGACCGCAAATTGATTTTGGAAGAAGTCATGGCAGTTGCCAAAGGAAAATTGACTATCATCGCCCATGTTGCCTGCAACAATACCAAAGATAGTATGGAACTTGCTCGCCACGCAGAAAGTTTGGGTGTAGATGCCATTGCAACGATTCCACCGATTTACTTCCGTTTGCCAGAATACTCAGTTGCTAAATACTGGAACGATATCAGTGCTGCAGCTCCAAACACAGATTACGTGATTTATAATATTCCTCAGTTAGCAGGTGTTGCTTTGACTCCAAGCCTTTACACTGAAATGTTAAAGAATCCTCGTGTTATCGGTGTTAAGAACTCTTCTATGCCAGTTCAAGATATCCAAACCTTTGTCAGCCTTGGTGGAGAAGACCACATCGTCTTTAATGGCCCAGATGAACAATTCCTAGGTGGTCGCCTCATGGGTGCCAAAGCTGGTATTGGTGGTACTTACGGTGCGATGCCAGAACTCTTTTTAAAACTCAATCAGTTGATTGCTGAGAAAGACTTGGAAACAGCGCGTGAATTGCAATACGCTATCAATGCAATCATTGGTGAATTGACTGCTGCACATGGAAATATGTACGGTGTTATCAAAGAAGTCTTGAAGATCAATGAAGGACTTAACATTGGATCAGTTCGTTCACCATTGACGCCAGTGACTGAAGAAGATCGACCAGTTGTAGAAGCAGCAGCGCAATTGATTCGTGAAACCAAGGAGCGCTTCCTCTAATCCATAAGGAGGTATTTATGACACACTACGTTGCAATTGATATCGGTGGAACCAATATCAAATATGGTTTGATTGACCAAGAAGGCCAACTTGTTGAATCGCATGAAATGCCAACTGAGGCGCATAAGGGTGGTCCTCATATCTTACAAAAGACAAAAGATATCGTAGCCAGCTATTTAGAAAAAGGCCCAGTAGCAGGTGTTGCCATTTCTTCTGCAGGAATGGTGGATCCTGATAAGGGTGAGATTTTCTACGCTGGTCCTCAGATTCCCAACTATGCAGGAACCCAGTTCAAGAAGGAAATCGAGACGAGTTTTAATATTCCTTGTGAGATTGAAAATGATGTCAACTGTGCAGGTCTTTCTGAGGCAGTATCTGGTTCAGGAAAGGGAGCAAGTGTGACACTTTGCTTGACCATTGGAACTGGTATCGGTGGTTGCTTGATTATGGATGGGAAAGTCTTCCATGGATTTAGCAACTCAGCTTGCGAAGTTGGTTATATGCACATGCAGGATGGAGCTTTCCAAGACCTCGCCTCTACCACAGCCTTGGTAGAATATGTAGCAACAGCTCATGGAGATTCAGTTGATCAGTGGAATGGGCGACGCATTTTCAAGGAAGCTACTGAAGGAAACAAGATCTGTATGGCTGGCATTGACCGTATGGTAGACTATCTAGGAAAAGGTCTGGCAAATATTTGCTACGTTGCTAATCCAGAAGTGGTCATTCTTGGTGGTGGTATCATGGGGCAAGAAGCTATCCTCAAACCGAAGATCCGCACAGCCTTGAAGGCGGCCTTGGTGCCAAGCCTAGCTGAAAAAACACGATTAGAACTTGCCCATCACCAAAACACAGCAGGGATGTTGGGAGCCTATTATCATTTTAAGACAAAACAATCCTAGTTTGGAACTATAGAATTAAGAAAAACACTGAATCACTACTTGAGTGAAAACTGTTTTGCTTAATTCTTTTTTTATTGAAAAATTTGAGCCAAAGGAGGTAATCGTGAGAAACTAGGAGAAAATAACCGCCTTGTATGAAAGGTTAAGGCGAGATGATGAACTACAAGGCGAGAGCAATTCTATCATCCATTTAACTGATAATTAGCTTGAGTAAATGGGAAAATGTGGAAAAATGATATAATGAGATGGACGAAAAACTGACAAATTAGAATTTCTAGAGGTGAGAAAATGTAATGGCAACCTATTCACCTGAAATCGAAATACTATAAAATTGCGAGGAGATTGTAAGATGAGTAATTATATAAAATTAAATGAAGATAGATGGAATAATGTAAAAAACGACTATACTGAGCCATTGACACAGGAAGAATTAGAAGAAGTTAGAAAGCATCCAATTTCTGTTGCCTTAACTGTTGGAAAAAAAGTTCCGATAGAATGGTTTGAAAAAGCAAACGGGAAAAAGATATTAGGGTTAGCTTGTGGTGGTGGTCAGCAGGGTCCCGTTTTTGCTGCAAAAGGTTATGATGTCACCATCATGGATTTTTCTAAATCACAATTAGAAAGAGATGAGATGGTCGCTAAAAGAGAAGGCTTAAAAATCAATACCGTTCAAGGTGATATGACAAAACCATTTCCATTTGAAAATGAAACTTTTGATATTGTTTTTAATCCGGTTTCAAATGTATATATAGAAGATTTAGAAAACATGTATAAAGAAGCCTCTCGCGTATTGAAAAAGGGCGGTTTGTTAATGGTCGGATTTATGAATCCTTGGATCTACATGTATGATGCTGACATTGTATGGGACAAACCCGATGAGGAATTGCTTTTAAAGTTTTCACTCCCTTTTAATTCAAGAGAGCTTGAAGAGGAAGGCAAAATCACTATCAATCCAGAATATGGATATGAATTTAGCCATACCTTAGAAAGTCAGATTAGAGGACAACTAAAAAATGGCCTCGCTATGATTGATTTTTATGAATCGTGTGACAAAAGACATCGATTATCACCTTATGGAAATGACTACATCGCTACACTCTGCATTAAACTATAATCTCATAGAATATACTTCAGGGGAATAGCTCGTTTTATTTTCTGTAAGGATTAAAATCTAAATCTCAGTTCGTTGAAGTAAAACTATTAAATAAAATTAAAGAGAGGAAGTTAAAGTAGCAAATAGTCGATACTTCCTTTTTGTTGTCAAACATTCAAAAATGGAATGGAAGATTTATGGAAGAATTGAAAAGCCCAGATAAAAAAGGCATTAGCGCAAAGAGAAAGTTTGGCAAGCCCACCTATGAGTCTATTACCATTTCAAAACAAAACAATCCTAGTTTGGTTGAACCAAACTAGGATTTTCTAACGCGTTTTTGTCTACGATAGCCGTTGAGTTTTTTATTTTCCCAATAGCTGTTAAAGATTTTTTCTTTGCTCTCGCGATTGATTTCTAAAAAGTAGGCATAAATCAAATCTATTAAAATGAGCATAGGGAGTTGAGCGGAAATACGCTGGATGTAAGAAGATTGACTGTGGCTTGCCACAAGGACTGTTTCAGTGTAAGCCTGACTATTTTTGTTTGGAGCGCTGGTAAAGAGAATGGTCTTGGCACCCATTTCCTTGGCATCCAACAAACTATCGAGGACGGATTGGGTAGTGCCTGATAGGGAAAAACCAAGTACCAGACAATTTTCATCCATGATACTGGTCGTCCATGCAAAGCCATCCTGGTCGGTCAAAGTTTCACAGACCACACCTAATCGCATAAAACGGAGTTTCATTTCACGGGCAATCAGACCAGAACTTCCCGTCCCGAAAAAGTAAACTCGTTCAGCGTCATCGATTAATTGGGCGACGCGTTCCAGTTGTTCTTCATCGATCAAATCCTGTGTTTGTTCTCGCATGATACTGTAGCTTCTCAAAACACGTTTGGTCAAAGGACTGTGTTTGTGCGAATGAGTGTCCGGTTTACTAGCCTGGTGCTGGTATCGAAAGACGAACTCTCGGTAGCCTGTAAAACCACACTTTTTGGAAAAGCGGGTCAAGGCTGCTTGGGAGATATGTAATTTCTGGGTAACTTGCTGAGAAGAGAGATCATCTTGGATTGTTTCAGCTTGCAAAAAATAGCGAGCGATTTCTTGCTCGAGCTCTGTTAATTCTTCAAAATGGAGGTCGATTATGGTTGCGATATCTGGCTTGTTCATGAGGCTCCTTTTTATGAATCAAAGTCTTAAAAGTTAACGCTTTCCTAACTATTACTATCATTATATCATAGAAAATAGGATAAGCAAATAAAAAGGCATTTTCAGTTAAAAGTCAAAAAATGCTTCGACTTTTCCAAGAGTTTCTCCGTAAAATATGGTACAATGAAATGTACTGAGCTTCACCTATTTACTCTATTATTTTAGGGAAAATAAAGGTGGAATCGGGAATTTTTCTAGAAAAGAGTCTTAGTTGTATGAGAAAATTTAATAGCCATTCAATTCCGATTCGGCTTAATTTACTATTTGCGATTGTTATCCTGCTCTTTATGGCCATTATTGGTCGTTTGTTATACATGCAGGTGCTCAATAAAGATTTTTATGAAACAAAATTAGCCTCAGCCAGCCAAACAAGGGTAACAACCAGTTCAGCTCGTGGACAGATCTATGATGCGGCAGGGAAACCCTTGGTAGAAAATACTGTCAAGCAGGTTGTTTCTTTCACACGAAACAATAAAATGACGGCAGCTGAATTGAAGGAGACAGCCAAGAAACTTCTCACATATGTAAATGTAACTTCCCCAGATCTGACAGATCGACAGATTGCAGACTACTACTTGGCGGACCAGGATATTTACAAAAAAACAGTCGAATCCTTGCCAAGCGACAAACGCCTGGATTCAGATGGGAACCGCTTATCGGAAGCGACACTTTACAATAATGCGGTTGAAAGCATTGACGTGAGTCAACTTAATTATACAGATGACCAGAAAAAGGAAATCTATCTCTTTAGTCAGCTCAATGCCGTTGAAAATTTTGCGACAGGAACCATTTCTACGGATGCCTTAGATGATACCCAAGTTGCTCTCGTTGCATCAGCGTCCAAGGAATTACCAGGTATCAGTATTTCAACCTCATGGGATCGTAAAGTACTGGATACATCTTTATCGACAATCGTCGGTAGCGTTTCAAATGAAAAGTCAGGACTTCCGGCTGAGGAAGTTGATGCTTATCTCAAAAAAGGCTATTCTCTCAATGACCGAGTGGGAACTTCCTATCTTGAAAAGCAATATGAAGATGTTCTTCAAGGCAAACGTTCCGTCAAGGAAATCCACCTCGACAAACACGGAAATATGGAAAGTGTGGAAAATGTCGAAGAAGGAAGTAAAGGAAACAATATCAAGTTAACGGTTGACCTAGCTTTCCAGGATGGTGTGGATGACCTACTCAAGAGTTACTTCAACTCAGAGTTGGGCAATGGTGGAGCCAAATACTCTGAAGGAGTCTACGCTGTAGCTCTTAATCCTAAAACCGGTGCGGTTCTGGCCATGTCGGGTGTCAAGCATGATGTCGAATCCGGTAAATTAAGTTCAGATTCGCTTGGAACGATAACCAATGTCTTTGTACCAGGATCTGTCGTTAAGGCAGCGACCATCAGCTCTGGTTGGGAAAATGGAGTCTTATCAGGCAATCAAACCTTGACAGATCAACCGATTGTTTTCCAAGGTTCGGCCCCTATCAATTCATGGTATACCTTGTCCTATGGCTCTTTTCCGATCACAGCAGTTGAGGCTCTAGAGTACTCTTCTAATACTTACATGGTTCAAACTGCTCTAGGAATCATGGGACAGACCTACACACCAAACATGGTGGCCGCAACGGGACAGTTAGAGACTGCAATGGGCAAATTGCGGTCAACCTTTGGGGAATATGGACTCGGAGCTTCAACAGGGATTGACCTCCCAGATGAATCCACAGGATTTACGCCGAAAGAATTTGATTTAGGGAACTATATCAATAATTCCTTTGGCCAGTTTGACAACTACACACCGATGCAGTTAGCCCAGTATGTCGCAACCATTGCAAACAATGGCGTACGTTTAGCTCCTCACATCGTTGAAGGCGTTTATGGAAACAATGACCAAGGTGGCTTAGGCAGTCTGGTTCAAGAAACAGCCACTAAGGAACTAAACAAGGTCAATATCTCAGAATCAGATATGGCTATCTTGCAGCAAGGTTTCTATCAAGTTTCGCATGGAACGAGTGCGCTGACAACTGGTCGTGCCTTTTCAAATGGCGCAGCCGTATCCATCAGTGGAAAGACAGGTACTGCCGAAAGTTACGTTAATGGCGGTCAAAAAGCCAATAATACCAACGCAGTCGCCTATGCACCGACCGAAAATCCTCAAATCGCAGTCGCAGTCGTCTTTCCTCATAACACCAACTTAACAAACGGTGTCGGACCTTCAATTGCACGCGACATTATCAATCTTTATCACCAACACCATCCAATGAATTAGAAAGGAACTTATGCTGTATCCAACACCTATTGCCAAGCTGATTGATAGCTATTCAAAGTTACCAGGTATCGGGATCAAAACGGCTACCCGCCTCGCCTTTTATACCATTGGAATGTCTGATGACGACGTCAATGAATTTGCCAAGAATCTCCTGTCTGCTAAGCGGGAATTGACCTATTGTTCCATCTGTGGCCGTTTAACGGATGATGATCCTTGCTCTATCTGTACGGACCCGACTCGAGACCAGACAACGATCTTGGTGTTAGAGGATAGTCGCGATGTGGCTGCTATGGAAAACATCCAAGAATACCACGGACTCTATCATGTCTTGCACGGGCTCATTTCTCCGATGAATGGCATCAGCCCAGACGATATCAACCTCAAGAGTCTCATGACTCGTCTCATGGATAGTGAGGTTTCAGAGGTGATTGTGGCAACCAATGCGACAGCGGATGGGGAAGCGACATCGATGTATCTCTCTCGTTTGCTCAAGCCAGCTGGTATCAAGGTCACTCGCCTAGCACGAGGCCTAGCCGTGGGAGCAGATATCGAGTATGCGGACGAAGTCACACTCTTACGAGCCATTGAAAATCGGACAGAGTTGTAGAAGTTAGTAAAAACGTAGCTCTTTTTGACACATAAGACAAGCCCTAGGAATTTTTCTAGGGCTTTGTTTTTTCTGTTTCTCACCAGAGAAGAACAAGCCTTGCTAATAAGACTATTCAAACTATAAGGCATCAGAAAACGGGTCTCCAAAATGACTAGTACCGTCTTTGTCAAACACATTCAGTGAGCGATAGAGTTTATTCTAAGGAGATGAGCGCTTTTGCCCTTAGGATTTGTTTTGAAATCATACTATTTTTGTGTTATGATATGGTCAATATACAATGAATAAAGGGAGTTTGAAGTATGGGTGGAAAGATAAAATCTAGCACGATAGCAGCAGAGGCAGCTATTAATGAATTGGTTGGGTATGACACGAGCAAGAAGCAAAATCAGCAAGTAGAATTTTCATATACTTCTGAAATCGCAGGGATGGAAGCGGGACGTCAGGCCTGCAATCAAATGCTTCAGGCAGTCAGTGATTTCAGCTCGGCTGTTTTGACACAAGCAAATAAGTTTCCAGAAATTGCTCATAAGATTGAAAAACGCGACGTAGAGCTGGCTAAGAGATGGGAACATTAAAAATGGCAGATAAGAACGAAGAAAAACGCTACAAACTTTGGCGAGAAATTGTCAAGATTGACGATAAAGAAGAAAGTCTTCAGACTCTAAAAAGACAATATGAACAGCAGGTAACTCACTTTCACTCAGAAATCCAGAGCATCCACCATCGTATGGCGACTCTATTAGTTCTCTCGCCCAGTTCTCGTCAGGTGATAGAGCAAATCGAAAGTGATAATAGAACCATTCAACGACAGATCAACTCTTATGTAGAAGAGGAACTGGATGAATTGGGAAAACAAACGAAGAAGGCTCGTCGGTCTTTCGATGAAGCTAGAGAAGAACTGATATCAGAAAGGAATCGGCTACCATGGGAGTAAAATACAGCGCACAAGAATCCCAAGAATTGATTCAAGCCATGACTAACAACCTCCAAGTCGCAAATGAAGTCACGGACCGCTTATCTAGTGGATGTGACCACCTGATTTCCTCTTTAGACTCAGGTGAGCTGACAGGAGCAGCCTACACAGCTGGGAAGGGTCTCTTTACAGAGATTATCATCCCCAACATCAAGAAGTTACAAGCAGCGATAGATGATATCCAACTAGAGTTGACCTCCTACAAAAATGCAGATGCTCAGGTCTCAGGATATGGAGATTTGGACCTGGACCAGCTCAAGGAACTGAAAAAATTGAGGGAAGAGCAGTTAGCTATCGTAGAAGCTCAGATTCAAGCGAGGGAGAACTGGCTAAATCAAATCAAAGATCTCTTTACACTTAATTGGGGGAAAGCTTTCTCTGAGAAGACCATCCTCTACAATACTAAGTCTCAAATCGAGTCAGGTATTCAGGATTTGGATGACAAGATTGAAAAACTAGAATTTTTTGTCTCAGAGGTTTCCCAGTATTTCAGCGATAGCCTAGAAGTCCTTGGCTTAGCGATTCAAGGAGCTACGCAACTAAGTAAAGTCATTGTCGATAGCGATGGTAACTACTATGCGGACGGTCTGGACATGAGCTGGGTGCAAAAGATGAAGGATGTGAAGATTGAGAGTGCAAAATATGATTCTTCTAAGAAAGCTAAGGGTTTGCATAAAGAATACCAGAAAATCTTAGATAAGTTGGAAAATGGAAAAGAACTGAGCGATAAGGAGTTTCAAATTTTAGAATCTTATGTACATCACCATCCTCAAATACAATTTCCTAAAGTTGTAATAGAAAAATTGAAAGCGGAGGCTACCAATAGAGCTAATCCAGAGAAACTTAAGGAAAAAGTTGAGAAAATTAAAAATAGTAATGGAGATTTGAATAAAAAAGCGGAACTAATTGTGAAAACTTATGAAGATTATCTATTTTATAATAATAAAGAAGCTTTTGAAGAATACTGGAGGAAGAGAAAGGAGTTAACAAAAGATAAAGATTGGAAGGATGTTGATAGCAAGATAAGAGATACTATCGAGTATAATCTTAATGTAGAATTAAAAAAATCAGGGATAGATATAAAGGAAGTATCTAATAATCTAGCTGATGATATTTTATCTATTCATGAAGGAGACATGAAACAAAGAAACTATCTAATTAACGAAGGTAGAAAAGTATGGAAAAGTCCTGAAGATGATATAATGATAAATTCAGCAGATTTGACACAGGTTGGTATTGACCTTACTGATTTTGTAAATTTGGTAAATACTGGAAAACCCTTAGACTTAAAGAGTAGAAATTATAATGATGAACTTGAATTTTCACTTTGGTCACGTAAGTGGGAAGGTAACTTAAGAGATGATTATTTAGGGAACTATCTGTTTGGATATGTAGCAAAAGGATATTTAGGGATGGAAGATGAGCAGATCAAAAATTATGCAGGTTTAGCTCAATTGGCCTCAGATAAAGATGTTGTTAAATTTTTCAAAAATAAATCAAATGGGAATTTTGGTGATAATGAAGGAGATGCTTCTGCAATCCAAGATGGTATAGATTCATACAAGGAGAATAATAAGTGATCAACAAGAGAAAACAACTTAATAAATGGAATCTAGGATGTTCAGGAGTAGTAGTTGTTGTAACAATTATATTTATATGTTGTATTTATTTGTACTTCAAAAATGCGAATTATACATTGAAACCAGGTGATTCTATAGTTTTAAAAGTTCCGACATCAAAACAAAAAGAATTCTCCCCAAAATTATATCTATCTAAGATTTCTGGTGGGAAATTAGAATTATCTGGGAAAACCTCATGGTGGCAGAAGGGAGAAGGAAGCCTTTTAGGGACTAACTATGATGTTTTGAAGCAAGAAATTAGCGAAATCTACTCATCGTCAAGTAATATCCCAACAAAAATAAAAGAAAACGATACAAATAATAGTATATATTTATCAGAAAAAGGTGTAGTTCTTCAATCTAAAGAATCTTGGGAATTTGAGATTCCAAACGCAAAACAAATAAAAATAACGAATATTTCAGACAGAGACATTAGATTTGAAGCGCAGGTGACAGGTGAATAGAGGAAACGAGAAAAGTAAAATGAAGAAAAAATGATTATTTTTTCACTTTGATAGCTTTATTCTTGTCTTCTTTTCTTTGTAAAACTTAAGTTACCAATTTTACACTCCCCTTTTTTCTTTTAGTTCTATACTTCGTGAGGACTATTCATTTCCAGAGTTTCCTTTTTTAGTGTTTTCTAAGAATCTATTTGTGTAAATTCCCCATACCTCGTCGATAGCGATGGTAACTACTATGCGGACGGTCTGGACATGAGCTGGGTGCAGAAGATGAAGGATGTGAAGATTGTTTCGCATGCCAAAAGAGATTTTCAAGACTCTGAAACTCGTGCCATCAATAAAGCATCAAGGGATATGATGTTATCAGAAGATGGTGATGCCTACTATCGTGCCGAATTAAAGAAGCGCTTAAAAGATCACAACAAGTCCGAATGGGATAAAATAATTGACGACTACAATCACACTCTTAAGATTGATGAAACAGGGAATATCATTGAAATTCATTCATTGGAGCAAGGCCATGTCGTTTTAAAAAATGGGAAATATGATGATGATTATACTCATTTGATTAACAAAAAGCTTGATGAACTAAAAGCCCAAAACTTTGAAGCAAATTCAGTCGAATTTTGGAGTGGAGTAGCTCAAATTTTCTCTGGTTTAGGAGTCTACTTTGCGAGTGGTGCTCTCGAAACATTGAGTATAATGGCTGGTCCACCAACAGCAGGGACAAGTATCGTAGCTGGTACCGCAGTATCTGTATCAGTGGTACAATATGGAAATGTACTGATATCTAGTGGAGCAGTAACTAGCTTATCAGCTATTACAAATACGACCTTACTAAATGGCGAAATTCAGGTTAATTATTCTAGCAACTACGATAGCTGGAAGGCCAATAAACCTACGAGTAAGACCATTTCTGGCAGGGGTGGTAAACAAACTGAAGCTCGAGTAGGAAATCGAAAAGTAAAAATTTGAGTGGACTTGGAACCAAATAGTGGTGCAGGAGGTCAAGGTAAACTTCAAGTTCAATCTGGAAGTGGAAAATCGGGATATGATATTAATAGACACTTAAATATTAATGAAATTACGGGAAAAGATTATATCAGGGATTGGGTAAATAAAACTGCTAATATAAAAAACCAAACGAAAAGTGTCAAAGAAGAAATAATCGAAAGGTTATGGAAGGGATACCAGGAAATGGTGAATTAAGGAGAACAGATTTATGAGACTATATATTAAAGGTGATTACACCAAAGAAATTCCATTTGATTATTTAGAACTAGCGAAGAGAATGTGGTTTGAAAGTTATCAAGGAGAAGGCATCCCACTCTCCTATTCTGGTTTTCTTCAAATCAGAGATAGGAATGATATAGCAATTCATCTAAAACTAGATAAACAGGATTATGATGAACGTTGGTTGCATGTTCCGATACAAGAAGGAATAAAATACCGTTTTTATTCACAAATTGATGAAGATCTAAATTTGGAATTTGAGAATGCTTATGTAACTGATTTTCGCGAAAATGGAGACTTTTTGCGTTTGGCTTCTACCCATCTTGAATTGCTCACTCTTGATAAAAGAGCGTTCTATATCATGGCTATTGAGATTGCTACAATCTTTAATGGACAAATTAGCGAAGATGACAAGAAAACATGGATAACAATCGAGGAATTCAAGGAAAAGCATAAAGATATCTTATCTCTAACCTTTGAGGAAGCAAATGAGATGAGTTTGGAAGAAATTCAAACGATTGACGCTATTGATGATCCCATCTGGAAAGAATTAGATAGGGAGCGTGAGGAGTATATCCGAATCCATGGAGAGGTAGAGTTGGACGACGAGGAAGATGAGTGAGAATATATATCAAAAGTGATTTTACGAAAAAAATAGACTTCACAACTAGAGAGCTTGTTTGGAAGATGTGGTTTAAGGAACGGAATGGCAAGAAAATAAGTTTCTCCAATGTTGGTGATGATACTATGTTACAGGATGATTTTTACTTTGGTGTTCTGTTACACAAATGGTCTTCAGTTGACGAAAGATGGGATAAGGCTCCTTTTATAATTTCTAGTAATCCTTGGTTGTCTTTGGGATATGAGAGTATAACACTTGAATTTGAAAAAACTTTCATTACAGAGTGGAGAGAACGTGGAGATTATCTACGTATCGCAACATCCCATATAGATGTTTTAACCGTAGATAAACGTGCTATGTATATCATGGCAGTCGAGGTAGCTTCTGCTATTGACGGGCAGATCAGTGAGGATGACAAGCAGACCTGGATGGATGTAGAGACATTTAAGGAGTTGCACAAGGATGTTCTTTCACTGACTTATGATGAAGTGGTTGAAATTAGTTTGGAAGAATTAAAGACAATGATACCAGTAAGAAATCCGCTATGGGAAGAAGAACGGCTTCGCGAAGAATATATTAAAATCCATGGTGAACGTGTTTATGACGACGAGGAAGACGAGTGAGACTATATCTTAAAGGCAACTACGAAATTAGTATCTATCAGGCCTGTGTGGAATTTCCTTGGAAAATGTGGTTCAAAGAACGCAAAGGTGTGGAAGTTGGTTTTTCTTACGCACGTGATGATGATTTCTATTTTAGCGTTAGTTTGGATAAATTTTCTTCGAATGATGAACGTTGGGGGGTGACTGATTTTAAAATAGGAGATAATCCATGGAACTCATTTAAATATGAGTATCTAATATTGGATTTTGAAGATTCCTATTTGAAAGAGAGTGTTGATAGAGGAAAGGCGAATGTTAGATAAAGTAAAACAGTTTAAGTGGTTGATTGTATTGTCCTTGTTCCTATTAGCGATTCCTTTATATTTTACTTGCAATCATTTCCAACAATCTAGTGCTTTAAAAGAAGCTTTTGAAAAAAATGAAAGAATTGAAGTTCTTCATCGCTTGACGGCATCAGAAAAATATGCACCTGACATCCGTAAAGCGGGCTATGTCGTTCCTCCTGATGGAGCTATTCGCTTGGATGGAGGAATTGACTCCATAGAGATAAAAGGAGACATTGATTTCAAAATATCGCATCCTGGACGGAATGGGGTTACTGCTTATTTTGAAATAGAGATAGATGGTAAAATAACTAGTGCACTCTATGAATTGGATAATAACTTTGATATAACTTCTAGCGCCTATTTTCAAATAAATGAAAAAAATATAAATGAGAGAGTGAACATCTCTCAATCCGAAGAAGAGCGCCTATTAAAGATTGTTCAAAAAGAGCTTGAGTCTTTCATGAAAAAGATGTATCAGAATTTGTATGGATAGTTTACCAGAGAAAGTAACTTCTTGCTCAACACAAAGCTGTATGAACAACACTTCTATGATTACTTAGATAGAGGGGGCGAAAAAAATGTCGGGACTTTAAAAAATACTAATCGTGATTGCTTCTGTAATTGCCTTAGCTACTGGCTTGAATCTTTATTTTCAGTATCAAAACCACCAAGAATATATGCAATTAAAAACCTCCTTTGAAGAGAGGAACAATATAGTCGTCTTACAACGTTTGATGGCATCAGAAAAAGATGCGTCTGACATCCGTAAAGCGGGTTATGTCGTTCCTCCCGATGGAGCTATTCGTTTGGATGGAGGAATTGACTCCATAGAGATAAAAGGAGACATCAATTTGGATATCTCAAATCCGGGACGGAATGGGGTTACTGCTTATTTTAGAATAGAGATAGATGGTAAAATAACTAGTGTACTCTATGAATTGGATAAGAACTTTGATTTAGTTTCTAGCGCCTATTTTCAAATAAATGAAAAAAATATAAAAGAGAGTGTGACTATTCCCAAAGTCGAAGAAGAGCGCCTGTTAAAGATTGTTCAAAAAGAGCTTGGGGATTTCATGGAAACGATGTATCAGACTTTGTATGGATAGTTTACCAGAGAAAGAAGCTTCTTGCTCAACACAATGCTGTATGAACAACGGGGTGTGTTGAGGGATTTTACTAGAAAAGATACCGTAGATAAGCTACAAAAAAATTACCCAAGTACTGATAATTTCATTCGAAATATTGAAACAGGGAATCAAGAGTTGAAAAAGATGAGGTGATTAGATGAAGAAGAGAAAATTTGTAATTTTTTCGTTGTTAATGGTTCTATTATTATCTCTCTCTGGTTTTCAGTACTATAAATATCAGAGAGTTCACAATATTTTTGATGAAATATACTACGAAGAAAGTGATTATCACAATTATACATTTCTCTGGAAAGGACGAGCATTTTATAAGTTAAAAAGTTTAAAAATTGTGGACAATGGCTCTGATGAGTTGTATAGATATGCTATTAATTATAAAAGTGTAGACTTACCAAATACTATTCATTCTCTAGGTTATAATTTTTATTTTAATTTTCAGGGTATGACAGAAGTTAACCTGGAGATGCGTTTGAGACTACCAAATACAGAGACAACCATAAATATAGATTATCTGTACGATGTAAACAATCAGCAATTAGAACGGTTTATGTGGTACTATGATGATGAGAGTACAGGATATTTTCAGCAGTCTCAAGTAGAGGACTTTCTTGCAAAACACGGAAAGACTGTTGATGAGATTCGCAAGGAAGCAGATAATGTACTCCGTAATAAAGTCCTTAAAGACTGGACCACTATCTACTCTAGTCGCTTTAGCCCAGATAATTGGGGAGAAGTGAGTGTTAAGGATGTCTGGAAGAAAGAATGACAAACGAAACGACGAGGTAATAGTGTTATAAAGGCAGGTTGCTATGACAGAGTTCTTAAGAACATTTTATTGTATTCGATAGCTTTGATCTGCTCTCTTTTGGTGTGACGGAAGAAACTCCCTACACGATCACCATCACCAATGTAGACGACAAACCAGCACACTTTGAAGCTCAAGCGGTGGATCGGTAAAATTTCAGCTCTCAAATGAGGGCTTTTTTAGATTCAAGTTTCAAAAAAGAAGCAAATATGATATACTAAAGAACGAGTATTCTATTAGAATTAGGACAAGCAATATGAAACAAACGATTATTCTTTTATACGGTGCGCGTAGTGCAGAGCGTGAAGTCTCTGTCCTTTCAGCTGAAAGTGTGATGCGTGCGGTCAACTACGACCGTTTCACAGTCAAGACTTTCTTCATCAGCCAGTCAGGTGACTTTATCAAAACACAAGAATTTAGCCAGACTCCAGGTCAAGAGGATCGTCTCATGACCAATGCGACTATTGACTGGAACAAGAAAATCGCGCCAAGTGCCATCTATGAAGAAGGTGCAGTGGTCTTTCCAGTTCTTCATGGTCCGATGGGAGAAGATGGCTCTGTTCAAGGATTCCTTGAAGTTTTGAAAATGCCTTATGTTGGCTGCAATATCTTGTCATCTAGTCTTGCCATGGATAAAATCACGACCAAGCGTGTTTTAGAATCTGCTGGGATTGCCCAAGTACCTTATGTGGCTATCGTTGAAGGCGATGATGTGACTGCTAAAATCGCTGAAGTTGAAGAAAAACTGACTTATCCAGTCTTCACGAAGCCGTCAAACATGGGTTCAAGTGTCGGTATTTCTAAGTCTGAAAACCATGAGGAACTCCGCCAAGCTTTGGAGCTCGCCTTCCAATATGACAGTCGTGTCTTGGTAGAGAAAGGGGTGAATGCCCGTGAAATCGAGGTTGGCCTCTTGGGCAACTACGATGTGAAGAGCACGCTTCCTGGTGAAGTGGTCAAGGATGTTGCCTTTTATGACTATGATGCCAAGTATATTGACAACAAGATTACCATGGACATCCCAGCCAAGATTAGTGATGATGTGGTAGCTGTCATGCGTCGAAATGCTGAAACAGCCTTCCGTGCGATTGGTGGCCTCGGTCTGTCTCGTTGTGATTTCTTCTATACCGATAAGGGCGAGATTTTCCTAAACGAGCTTAATACCATGCCAGGTTTTACCCAGTGGTCTATGTATCCACTACTTTGGGATAATATGGGAATCAGCTACCCAGAACTAATCGAGCGTTTGGTTGACCTTGCTAAGCAAAGTTTTGACAAGCGCGAAGCGCATTTGCTATAAAATGAAAGAGAGGGTAGAAGTTAGAACCTTCACTGTTAGGTGAGGCGAGTTCGTGGTTCACCCCTTTTTAAAGGAGTAGAAATGAAATTAACGATCCATGAAATTGCCCAAGCTGTTGGAGCGAAAAATGATGTTAGCATCTTTGAGGACATCCAGTTAGAAAAGGCTGAGTTTGACAGTCGTTTGATTGGGACTGGAGATTTATTTGTGCCGCTCAAAGGTGCGCGTGATGGTCATGACTTTATCGAAACAGCCTTTGAAAATGGTGCAGCAGTAACCTTGTCTGAGAAGGAGGTCGCAAATCATCCCTACATTCTAGTAGATGATGTGTTGACTGCCTTTCAACAACTAGCAGCCTACTATCTTGAAAAAACGGCTGTTGATGTCTTTGCGGTTACGGGTTCAAATGGCAAGACAACGACCAAGGATATGTTGGCGCATTTACTGTCAACAACCTACAAGACCTACAAAACCCAAGGAAACTACAATAACGAGATTGGCCTTCCTTACACAGTTCTCCACATGCCTGAAGGAACAGAAAAGTTGGTCTTGGAGATGGGGCAGGATCACTTGGGAGATATTCATCTCTTGTCTGAATTGGCTCATCCAAAAACAGCTATCGTGACCTTGGTTGGAGAGGCTCATTTGGCCTTTTTCAAAGACAGTTCGGAGATTGCTAAAGGGAAAATGCAAATTGCTGATGGTATGGCACCAGGTTCTTTGCTTTTGGCACCAGCTGACCCGATTGTAGAGGACTACTTGCCTACAGATAAAAAAGTGGTCCGTTTTGGGCAAGGAGCTGAGTTAGAAATCACAGACTTGATTGAGCGCAAGGATAGTCTGACCTTTAAGGCGAATTTCTTGGGACAAGCCCTCGATTTGCCAGTGACAGGTAAGTACAATGCCACCAATGCTATGATTGCTGCTTATGTGGCTCTACAAGAAGGAGTTTCAGAGGAGCAAATTCATCAGGCCTTCCAGAACCTAGAATTGACGCGTAACCGTACTGAGTGGAAGAAAGCAGCCAATGGAGCAGATATTCTGTCTGACGTATACAATGCCAATCCAACTGCTATGAAGTTGATTTTGGAGACGTTCTCTGCCATTCCAGCCAACGAAGGAGGCAAGAAAATCGCAGTCTTGGCAGACATGAAGGAACTTGGTGACCAGTCTGTTCAGCTCCATAACCAGATGATTTTGAGCCTATCACCAGATGTGCTGGATACCGTGATTTTCTACGGAGAAGATATTGCGGAATTAAGCCAACTTGCTAGTCAAATGTTCCCAATCGGTCACGTTTTCTACTTCAAGAAAACAGCTGACGAGGACCAATTTGAAGACCTAGTCAAGCAGGTTAAGGAAAGCCTCGGTGCCAATGACCAAATTTTGCTCAAAGGATCGAACTCCATGAATCTAGCCAAGTTGGTAGAAAGTTTAGAAAATGAATGCAAGTGATTTTGCCAAGTATCTGCAAAGAATGCTAGCCATTACGGATACTGGATTAACCTTTACAAAAGATCCTTTCGACCGTGAGCGCTACGAGGACTTGCGAATCCTGTTATCTGAAATGTTGAATCAGGTATCAGACCTCGATGCAGAAGAAGTGGCAGAAGTCTTGAAACCAACGTCCGCTTATGCAACTCCTCTGATGGACGTCCGTGCTTGGATTGTTGAGGATGAAAAAATCTGTTTAGTTAGAGGAAAAGGAGAGGATAGTTGGGCTTTGCCAGGTGGTTTTGGTGAAGTTGGCTATTCTCCAATCGAGAATATTCTTAAGGAAATTGAAGAAGAAACCGGTTTTACAGCAAAAGCTGAAAGGTTACTTGCAGTTTTTGATACCAATCGTTTCCAACTGCAGAGCAAACAATATGCAAAGTTTGTCTTTGAATGTAAGCTTCTTGATGGACAATTTCAAGAGAATCAAGAAATTGCTGAGCTTCAATTTTTTGCCATTGACCAATTGCCAGTCTTATCTGAAAAACGCATCACCAAGGAGCAAATGGAGATTCTTTGGCAGGTTTATAAAGGACAAAGAGACCAATATGTTGATTAGTTTATGCTAGAGAAGTCGACAAATCAAAAAAGGGTATCTGCAAGGTGCATTTCTGCAATACAAATGATATAATAGGTTGCGAATTTAAGACGCAAGTGTTCTATGCATGTCATAGAATCAAGTTTTTTCAAAAAATTTAAAAGCTGGAGAAAGTGAATTTTTTACTGCCTCTAGCTAGATGAACGAGGAATAGAATATGAATTTGTGGGATAAATTATTTACCACACAGATATCAGAACCGCCCCAGTTTGAACTCCACTGGTACATTGGTTTGTTATGTTTACTGGCTCTTACTTTCTATGCTTCTTATCGTTTTCGCGATAAAGTGGCTTACCAGCGTTTTATTCAGATCCTTCAGTCTGTTCAACTGATTGTTCTGTATAGCTGGTATTGGGGCAATCTTATGCCTCTGTCAGAAAGTTTGCCCTTCTATCATTGCCGTATCGCCATGTTTGTGATGCTCTTGATTCCAGGGACATCCAAGTACAAACAATACTTTGCCCTTTTAGGAACTTTTGGAGCAACAGCTGCACTGGCTTACCCACTCTTTGATCCCTACCCATTTCCACACGTGACCATTTTGTCCTTCATTATCGGACATGTTGCCCTTTTAGGAAATGCGCTCCTATACTTGTTTAGAAACTATCAACCTTCCCTTCTCGATTTGAAGAATGTGGCGGTGATTACTTTCGCCTTAAATGGCTTGATATGGGTTGTCAATTTAGTTGTAGGTGGGGACTATGGATTTTTGAGTAAACCACCACTTGTTGGAAGTTTCGGCCAGCCCTTAAATTATCTCATTGTTTCGACTGTTATCGTGATAGCAATTCGCTTAACAGGGAAATTAGTAGAAAATTTTTTACAACAAAAATCGGAAGAATTTATTCAAGAGAAGATTTAAAATGATCTTCTCTTTTTTGGATTTTTAAGAAACAAAAAGGAAATTGTGGACGTTAACTTCAAATAGTCTCTTAGAAGAAGAATTTTTCTAGAATTTTCTCAAAAAACATGCAGGAATTTTATCAAAAACTAAGCACAATAAGATTTTTTGTGTTATAATATTCTTTGAATAGCTATGCCCAAACATAGTTATTAAATAGAAGTGAGAAACTTGGAAGACAGAGAGGATGCGATGTAATGACTAGAGATGGTTTTTTTACAGGCTTAGATATCGGAACTAGCTCGATTAAAGTGCTAGTAGCTGAGCATAGAGATGGCGAAGTAAATGTAATTGGTGTTAGTAATGCCAAAAGTAAAGGTGTAAAAGACGGAATTATTGTTGATATTGAAGCAGCTGCTTCAGCAATCAAATCTGCAATCACACAGGCAGAAGAGAAAGCGGGTATTTCTATTAAGTCTGTTAACGTTGGCCTTCCAGCAAACCTCTTGCAGGTTGAACCAACACAAGGAATGATTCCTGTAACTTCAGATACCAAAGAAATCACAGATCAAGATGTTGAAAATGTTGTCAAATCAGCTTTGACAAAGAGCATGACTCCTGATCGTGAAGTGATTACCTTTATTCCAGAAGAATTCATCGTGGATGGATTCCAAGGAATTCGTGACCCTCGTGGTATGATGGGTGTTCGCTTGGAAATGCGTGGCCTGCTTTACACAGGTCCTCGTACGATTCTACACAATCTTCGTAAGACGGTTGAGCGTGTAGGTATTCATGTTGATAATGTGATTATTTCACCTTTGGCGATCGTGAACTCCGTTCTCAATGAAGGCGAACGCGAATTTGGTGCGACTGTCATTGACATGGGTGGAGGTCAGACTACTGTAGCGACTATCCGTAACCAAGAATTGCAGTTCACTAACATCTACCAAGAAGGTGGAGATTACGTTACAAAAGACATTTCTAAAGTCTTGAAAACATCTCAAAAAATTGCAGAAAGTTTGAAACTGAACTATGGTCAAGCCTACGTTCCACTTGCAAGTAACGAAACTTTCCAAGTTGAAGTAATTGGTGAAGTAGAACCTGTTGAAGTAACAGAAAGCTATTTGGCAGAAATTATCTCAGCACGCATCAAACATATCTTTGACCAAATCAAACAAGAGTTGGAAAGAAGACACTTGTTGGATTTGCCAGGAGGTATCGTCCTTATCGGTGGAAATGCAATTTTGCCGGGAATTGTTGAATTAGCCCAAGAAGTATTTGGTGTTCGCGTAAAACTTTATGTACCAAATCAAGTTGGAATTCGCAACCCTGCATTTGCTCACGTGATTAGCTTGTCTGAGTTTGCTGGTAAATTGACGGAAGTCAATCTTCTTGCTCAAAAAGCAGTTAAAGGAGATGAATTCCTTCGTCAAAAACCAATCAACTTTGGCATTCCAAATCAACGTTTGAATCCAGTAGCGCAACCAAGTCCAGCACAAGCAGCTCCAGCTGAAACTGTGCAGGAAGCTCCAGTTGCTCCCAAGGAAGAATTCCAAGCAAGTTCTCAAAGTAAACCGAAGCTAACAGAACGTTTCCGTGGTTTGATCGGAAGCATGTTTGATGAATAAAAGAGGATAAGAAATTATGACATTTTCATTTGATACAGCAGCAGCTCAAGGCGCAGTTATTAAGGTAATTGGTGTCGGTGGTGGTGGTGGTAATGCCATCAACCGCATGGTTGACGAAGGTGTTGCTGGTGTAGAATTTATCGCAGCCAACACTGATGTACAAGCCCTTAGCAGTACGAAAGCAGAAACAGTTATCCAACTTGGTCCAAAATTGACTCGTGGTTTGGGTGCTGGAGGTCGTCCAGAAGTTGGACGTAAAGCTGCAGAAGAAAGTGAAGAAGCTTTGACGGAAGCTATCACTGGAGCGGACATGGTCTTTATCACTGCAGGTATGGGTGGTGGATCTGGTACAGGTGCAGCCCCTGTTATTGCACGTATCGCTAAAGATCTTGGTGCTCTTACAGTTGGTGTTGTGACACGTCCTTTCGGATTTGAAGGAAGCAAACGTGGTCAGTACGCTGTAGAAGGAATCAACGAACTTCGCGAGCATGTTGATACTTTGTTGATTATCTCTAATAACAACTTGCTTGAAATTGTTGATAAGAAAACGCCACTTCTTGAAGCTCTTAGCGAAGCAGATAACGTTCTTCGTCAAGGTGTTCAAGGGATCACTGACTTGATCACGAACCCAGGATTGATTAACCTTGACTTTGCTGACGTGAAAACTGTAATGGCAAACAAAGGGAATGCCCTTATGGGTATCGGTATCGGTAGTGGTGAAGAACGCGTTGTTGAAGCAGCTCGTAAAGCAATTTACTCTCCACTTCTTGAAACAACTATCGATGGTGCAGAGGATGTCATCGTCAACGTTACTGGTGGTCTTGACTTGACCTTGATTGAAGCAGAAGAAGCTTCAGAAATTGTCAACCAAGCAGCTGGCCAAGGTGTAAACATCTGGCTTGGAACATCAATTGACGAAAGCATGAAGGATGAAATCCGTGTTACAGTTGTAGCGACAGGTGTTCGTCAAGAGCGCGTGGAAAAAGTAGTTGGAGCTCGTAAAAACCAACCAGTTGGACGTCCATCAACTAAAGCGCCACAAGCACACACATTTGACCGTCAATTCGACTTGGAAGAGACAGCAGAATTGCCTAAATCAAGCCCACGTCGTTTTGAAACAAACCAAGCCTCTGCTTTTGGAGACTGGGACTTGCGTCGTGAGTCAATTGTTCGCCAAACAGATCCAGTTGTTTCACCAGTAGAACGCTTCAAAACACCAGTTTCACAAGATGAAGATGAATTGGATACACCTCCATTCTTCAAAAATCGTTAATCAATGAATTTGAAAAAAAATACTGAATTAGTTTTTCAGCAAATAGCTGATGCTAGTCAAGAAGCCAACCGTGATCTAGATGCTGTTTCAGTAATCGCAGTGACAAAGTATGTAGATGTACAAACAGCGGAAGCCTTGCTTCCGCTTGGTGTCCGTCATATAGGTGAAAATCGAGTTGATAAATTTTTAGAAAAATATCAGGCCTTGAAAGATTACCCAGTTACTTGGCATTTAATAGGAACACTACAGAGACGGAAAGTGAAAGAAGTAATCCCATTTGTGGATTACTTTCATGCTTTAGATTCCCTTAAGTTAGCCCAGGAAATTCAAAAGAGAACAGATCATGTTATCAAGTGTTTCTTGCAGGTCAATATTTCTGGGGAAGAAAGCAAGCATGGGTTTTCAAAAGAAGAATTGCTAGAACTTTTGCCAGAATTGGCTAAGTTAGATCAGATTGAGTATGTTGGTTTAATGACCATGGCTCCTTTTGAGGCAGACAGTGATGAATTGAAAGAAATTTTCAAGAATACGCAGGCTCTGCAAGCAGAAATTAGAGAAAAACAAATCCCTAATATGCCGATGACAGAGCTAAGCATGGGAATGAGTCGTGATTTTAAAGAAGCGATTCAGTTCGGCTCAACCTTTGTTCGAATCGGTACAGCATTTTTTAAATAGGAGAGAGCTATGTCTTTAAAAGATAGATTCGATAAATTTATAGATTATTTTACAGAAGACGGAGAAGAAACGACTAACTACCAGGCTCAACAAGAGGAAACAGTTAGCCCAGCCATCTCATCTTCTAAAGAATTACCAGCACCTGCTCAGTCAGGATCAGCAAAAGATGCAAATATTACTCGTCTTCATGCGCGACAGCAAGAATTGGCAATGCAAAGCCACCGTTCAGATGAGAAAGTGACAATTGACGTTCGCTATCCAAGAAAATATGAAGATGCAACGGAAATTGTAGATTTGTTGGCTGGAAATGAAAGTATTTTGATTGATTTCCAATACATGACAGAAGTACAAGCCCGTCGTTGTCTTGATTACTTGGACGGAGCCCGTCATGTCTTGGCTGGAAATATGAAAAAAGTTGCGAGCACGATGTATCTATTGACTCCTGTCAACGTTGTCGTGAATATTGAAGATATCAAACTTCCAGATGAATCACAAAGCGCTGAGTTTGGTTTTGATATTAAACGAAATAGAGCAAGAAAATGATTTTCTTAATTCGTTTAATCCAAAATGCGGTTAGCATTTATTCCATCATTCTCGTTGCATTTGCTCTTCTTTCATGGTTTCCAAATGCCTATGAAAGTCAGCTAGGTCGCCTAGTTATCAGACTTGCTCGTCCAGTTATTGAGCCCCTTCGTAAGCTCAATCTACAATTTGCTGGCCTTGATTTTACGGTTTGGGCAGCGCTGATTCTGATTCAGTTTGTTGGAAATCTCTTAACACGACTAGTCCTATTACTATGACAGAAAATCGAGCCATTTATCAGCATTTTTCCCAAGATGATAGTCCCTTTATTGATAAGGGGTTAGAGTGGATCAAGCGGGTAGAAGATACCTATGCGCCGGTACTTACTCCTTTTATCAATCCCCATCAGGAACAGATTTTGAGGGTACTAGCTGGGACATATGGACTGAGTTGCCAAAGTAGTGGTGATTTTCTTCCGACAGAGTCGGTTCGAGTTCTTCTCTATCCAGATTACTTTGAACCGGAGATATCAGACTTTGAAATGGCCTTGTTGGAAATTTGCTATCCGAGTAAATTTGAACAACTGAGTCATGGAAAAATATTGGGAACAATCATCAACCAACTAGGAATTGACCGTAAATTATTTGGTGATATCTTGGTAGATGAAAAGAGAGCACAGATTTTTGTCAATCGTGATTTCATTCCTCTTTTTCAGGATGGAATAAGAAAGATTGGCAGACTTCCTGTATCGCTGGAGGAATGTCCTTTTACCGATAGGATTATATCTAAAATTGACTATAGAGAACGAGAAATTTTAGTTTCGAGTTTTCGATTGGATGCCCTCTTATCAAGTGCCTTGAAATTATCTAGAAATCAAACTAGTCAACTGATTGAGAAAAAATCTGTCCAGGTAAATTATCATGTTGTTGAAAAATCTGATTACCAGGTTGCAGTTGGAGATTTGATCAGTGTGAGAAAGTTTGGTCGTTTGAAAGTTGTCAAAGACAATGGTCAGACAAAAAAAGACAAGATAAAATTAAGCATTCAATTATTATTAAGTAAGTGAGGAAAAGTATGCCAATTACATCGTTAGAAATTAAAGATAAAACCTTTGGTACAAGATTTAGAGGTTTTGACCCAGAAGAAGTAGATGAATTTCTGGATATCGTTGTTCGTGACTATGAAGACTTGGTTCGTAGTAATCACGATAAAGAGACACACATCAAGAGTTTGGAAGAACGTTTGTCTTACTTTGATGAGATGAAGGATTCCTTGAGTCAGTCAGTTTTGATTGCTCAAGATACAGCGGAGCGTGTTAAACAGGCTGCTCAAGAACGTTCAAACAATATTATTCAACAAGCTGAACAAGACGCTCAACGTTTGCTTGAAGAAGCGAAATACAAGGCAAATGAAATTCTCCGTCAGGCAACAGATAATGCGAAGAGAGTGGCTGTTGAGACTGAAGAGTTGAAGAACAAGAGCCGTGTATTCCATCAACGCCTCAAGTCTACGATTGAAAGTCAATTGGCTATTGTCGAGTCATCTGATTGGGAAGATATTCTTCGCCCAACAGCTACTTACCTTCAGACAAGTGATGAAGCCTTTAAAGAAGTGGTGGGTGAAGTTCTTGGTGAAACTGTATCTTTACAACCAGAGGAAGAGCCTATTGATATGACTCGTCAATTCACACCAGAAGAGGTTGCTGAATTACAAGCTCGTATCGAGGCTGGCAACAAAGAATTAGCTGAGTTTGAAGCTCAACAAAATCAACAGACAGAAGAAAGTGACCAGCATGAAGAGCCAGTTGAAGTAGAGGCTACTGCGGCAACTGAGGACGATGCAAACAAAGAATCTGTTCTTATCCTATAAAAAATGTGAGAACAAGATCCAACCAACTATATTTTCAGCGAGCGGGAGATGGTGAGAGTCCTGCAATCCCTAGTGGTTAGATTATCCTCTCAATAAATCTAGTCCGAAAGCAGTAAGACTAGACGTCCCCCACGTTACGGGAAAAGAGGAAAAGAGACCCTGTCTTTTTTCGAACAAAGGTGGTACCACGATTTTCGTCCTTTTTGCGAATCGTGGTTTTTATTTTGTCATTTTAAATTAAAGGAGTAACAATGAAACTTAAAGAAACCCTCAATCTAGGGAAAACAGACTTTCCTATGCGTGCTGGTCTTCCAACTAAAGAACCAGTTTGGCAAAAAGAATGGGAAGAAGCAAAACTTTACCAACGTCGTCAAGAATTGAACCAAGGAAAACCGCATTTCACCTTGCATGATGGACCTCCGTATGCAAACGGAAATATCCACGTTGGACATGCCATGAACAAGATTTCCAAAGATATTATTGTTCGTTCTAAGTCTATGTCAGGATTCTATGCACCGTACATCCCAGGTTGGGATACACATGGTCTGCCAATCGAGCAAGTCTTGGCAAAACAAGGCGTTAAACGCAAAGAAATGGACTTGGTTGAGTACTTGAAACTTTGCCGCGAGTACGCTCTTTCTCAAGTAGATAAACAACGTGAAGACTTTAAACGATTGGGTGTTTCTGGTGACTGGGAAAACCCTTATGTGACCTTGACTCCGGATTATGAAGCGGCTCAGATCCGTGTCTTTGGTGAAATGGCTAAGAAAGGCTATATCTACCGTGGTGCCAAGCCTGTCTACTGGTCATGGTCATCTGAGTCAGCCCTTGCTGAAGCGGAAATTGAGTACCATGACTTGCTTTCAACTTCCCTTTACTATGCTAACCGCGTCAAAGACGGAAAAGGTATGCTCGATACAGATACTTACATCGTTGTGTGGACAACTACACCATTTACTATCACAGCATCTCGTGGTTTGACAGTTGGAGCAGATATCGATTATGTATTGGTACAACCAGCTGGTGAATCTCGTAAGTTTGTCGTTGCTTCAGAATTGTTGAATAGCTTGTCTGAGAAATTTGGTTGGGCGGATGTTCAAGTCTTGGCGACCTACCGTGGTCAAGAATTGAACCACATTGTGACAGTCCACCCATGGGATACAGCTGTAGATGAGTTGGTGATCCTTGGTGACCACGTTACGACTGACTCTGGTACAGGTATTGTCCATACAGCCCCTGGTTTTGGTGAGGACGACTACAATGTCGGTGTTGCCAACGGCCTTGAAGTTGCTGTAACAGTTAACGAACGCGGTATTATGATGGAAAATGCTGGTCCTGAATTTGCGGGTCAGTTCTATGACAAGGTTGTGCCGACTGTTATCGAAAAACTGGGCGATTTGCTCCTTGCTCAAGAAGAAATCTCTCACTCATACCCATTTGACTGGCGTACGAAAAAACCAATCATCTGGCGTGCTGTTCCACAATGGTTTGCCTCTGTATCTAAATTCCGCCAAGAAATCTTGGACGAAATTGAAAAAGTGAAGTTCCACTCAGAATGGGGTAAAGTGCGTCTTTACAACATGATTCGTGACCGTGGTGACTGGGTAATCTCTCGTCAACGTGCTTGGGGAGTTCCCCTTCCTATCTTCTATGCTGAAGACGGAACGCCAATCATGACAGCTGAAACGATTGAGCACGTGGCTCAACTCTTTGAGGAAAACGGTTCTATCATCTGGTGGGAACGTGATGCTAAAGATCTCTTGCCAGAAGGATTTACGCATCCAGGTTCACCAAATGGCGAGTTCAAGAAAGAAACAGATATCATGGACGTATGGTTTGACTCAGGTTCATCATGGAATGGAGTAGTGGTCAACCGTCCAGAACTCAAATATCCAGCAGATCTATACCTTGAAGGTTCTGACCAGTACCGTGGTTGGTTCAACTCATCACTTATCACATCTGTTGCTAACCATGGCGTTGCTCCTTACAAACAAATCTTGTCACAAGGTTTTGCCCTTGATGGTAAAGGTGAGAAGATGTCTAAATCTCTTGGAAATACGATTGCTCCAAGTGATGTTGAAAAACAATTTGGTGCGGAAATCTTGCGTCTCTGGGTAACAAGTGTTGACTCAAGCAACGACGTGCGTATCTCTATGGATATCTTGAGCCAAGTCTCTGAAACTTACCGTAAGATCCGTAACACTCTTCGTTTCTTGATTGCCAATACATCTGACTTTAACCCAGCTCAAGACGCAGTGGCTTACGATGAGCTTCGTTCGGTTGACAAGTACATGACCATTCGCTTTAACCAGCTTGTGAAGACCATTCGTGATGCCTATGCAAAATTTGAATTCTTGACAATATACAAGGCCTTGGTGAACTTTATCAACGTTGATTTGTCAGCCTTCTACCTTGACTTCGCTAAAGACGTTGTCTACATTGAAGGTGCCAAATCACTCGAACGTCGTCAAATGCAAACTGTCTTCTATGACATTCTTGTGAAAATCACCAAACTCTTGACACCAATCCTTCCTCACACTGCAGAAGAAATCTGGTCATATCTTGAGTTTGAAGCTGAAGAATTTGTTCAATTGTCTGAATTACCAGAAGCTGAAACTTTTGCCAACCAAGAAGAAATCTTGGATACTTGGGCAGCCTTCATGGATTTCCGTGGACAAGCTCAAAAAGCCTTGGAAGAAGCACGTAATGCCAAAGTTATCGGGAAATCACTCGAAGCCCACTTGACAGTTTATCCAAATGAAGTGGTGAAAACTCTTCTTGGAGCAGTAGATAGCAATGTGGCTCAACTCTTGATCGTGTCAGAATTGACCATCGCTGAAGGTACAGCTCCAGAAGATGCCGTTAGCTTCGAAGATGTAGCCTTTACAGTTGAACGCGCTACAGGTGAAGTATGTGACCGTTGCCGTCGTATCGATCCAACTACTGCTGAACGTAGCTACCATGCCGTCATTTGTGACCACTGTGCAAGCATCGTAGAAGAAAACTTTGCGGATGCAGTTGCAGAAGGATTTGAAGCGAAATAATCAGATTAGAAATATGTCTTCTCATAGTTTAAGATGAGAGGAAAGGTAAAAGAGAGAAAGTCATTTCTCTCTTTTTTGCTGGAAAAAGTTTAGGACAAAGGAGGGAAATCTAACATTTGTAGGAAAAGTTTTAAGTTGATTTTCTGAGATTTTTTAAAAGAGGAGTCGTGTTTTGGTACTTTTCAAAAGCACGTGTTGCTTCTAAAAATCGCGACAAATAATTTGAATAATCAAGTGAAATCAGGTAGAATAGAAAGGATTGAATAATATATTGAAGAGGAAATTTTGAGAATGAAACAACAGTTTTATGGAGAAAAACGACAGCGCTTTTCTTTCAGGAAGTTGTCAGTTGGACTCGTCTCGGCGACTATTGGAAGCTTCTTTCTGAGTGGCCAAATAGCTGGGGACTTGACTTCTGTAAAGGCAGCAGAAATTCAAAGTCAGCAGTCTGCTCAGGTCAAATACCAATACATAGTGGAGTCTGAATTGACGGAGGTAGAGAAGAGCGCCTTGATCAGGGAGATTCCAAAGCATGTTGAGGATACTTCAGAGACCTATTACTTAGTTTATCGTCCGACTACTCAAGGGGATTCATCTGGAGCATTGCCTAAGACAGGTCACTCCGGCCTTTGGGAATCAACTTTTACAGCGATGGTCTTGCATTACTAGTGCTTGTAGTTGTTAGAGGCAGAAATGGGAAGAGGTATTTATCTTCGATCTTGTTGGTAACTGGAATGGGATCTATACTTCTATCTCCAACAGTCTTAGCAGTGACGAATATCGAACTTGCGGCATATAATCAAAGTCTTAACTTGGGTCTTGGAGATGCACTTCCAGCGCCATTGAAAATTGACGGTTACGACTATATCGGTTACTTAAAGAATGAAGAACAAAATGATAGTCATTTAACTCATTCTGCTCAGAAGGAAAATCTGACACTTGACTTGGAGAAAGAGAAGGAAAGAGATCTAAAACCAAGTGAAACAAATCTAGATATGAAAGAGATTGTTTCGGATAAGGGTGATGGTTTAACTGAGGAAGAAAGAGAAACTATAGCTGCTAAGGAGAGAGAGTCTGCTCGTTTAAGCCCCGTTTATGACTTGCCAGAACTAAAAATTAGCGAGCAGGAGTCAGTTCAAGAACTTCCTTATCAGACAAAATACCAATATTCAGATGAATTGGCTCAAGGCCAATCAAAAGTTATACAATCAGGTGTTCGAGGTCAACGTACAGTAGTGACTCGTCATTTTCGTAAGGATCAAGAAATCGTGAAAAGCGAAATGATCTCTGATCAAGTGACGGTTAAACCTGTTTCTGAAATTATTTTAGTTGGAACAGCTCCAACTAACTCGATACCAAAAGAAACTCCAGTTCACGAAGTTCCGGAGTTGACAGAATATGGCACAACTCCAGAAACAGCGCCAGTTCATGAAGTTCCAGAATTGACAGAATATGGCACAACTCCTGATACAGCCCCAGTTCATGAAGTTCCAGAACTGACGGAATACGGTACAACTCCAGAAACAGCGCCAGTTCACGAAGTTCCAGAATTGGCAGAGTATGGCACTAGTCCCGATACATCTCCAGTTCAAGAGATTCCAGAACTGACGGAATATGGGAAAAATCCTGATAGAGCTCCTATTCATGAGAATTCTGAGTTGGAATTGACTACAAATGATGAGGTTAGAATAGAAAAGATTGATTTTTCTATTGACGAGCAATATACAGATGAGCTTCCAGAGGGAAGTCGTCAAATTGCAACTCTAGGAGGCCAAGGTGAGCGTACGATTAAGACTCGTGTTTACAGCTCTAACGGTCAGGAAATCGATCGTCAAGAGTTATCTAATGAAGAAACCATGGCTCCCGTAACACAGATCGTCAAAGTCGGAACTGCTAAACCAAGCATGGTACCAAGCGATGCACCGAAAGCAGACGCTCTGCCAGAGTATCCGCTAACTTATACCGACGAAACTCGGGTTGAGAAAATTAACTTCACCATTTGTGAAGAAGAAACGGATGAGCTTGTTCGAGATGCTCGTCAAATCAAAACTCCGGGTGTTGAGGGTGAGCGTACGATTAAGACTCGTGTCTACAGTTCTAACGGTCAAGAGGTTGACCGTCAAGAACTTTCGAATGAAGAAACCTTGGCTCCCGTAACACAGATTGTCAAAGTCGGAACTGCTAAACCAAGCATGGTACCAAGCGATGCACCGAAAGCAGACGCTCTGCCAGAGTATCCGCTAACTTATACCGACGAAACTCGGGTTGAGAAAATTAACTTCACCATTTGTGAAGAAGAAACGGATGAGCTTGTTCGAGATGCTCGTCAAATCAAAACTCCGGGTGTTGAGGGTGAGCGTACGATTAAGACTCGTGTCTACAGTTCTAACAGTCAGGAAATCGACCGCCAAGAGTTGTCTGACGAGGAAACACTAGCTCCTGTAACACAAATTGTCAAAGTCGGGACTGCTAAGGCAAATATGGTACCAAGTGATGCACCGAAAACAGACGCTCTGCCAGAGTATCCGTTGACTTATACTGACGAAACGCGCGTTGAGAAGATTGAGTTCAATATCGAGGAGCAATATACCGATGAATTGGTTCAAGATGCTCGTCAAATCGAAACTCCGGGTGTTGAGGGTGAGCGCACGATTAAGACTCGTGTCTACAGTTCTAACGGTCAGGAAATCGACCGTCAAGAGTTATCTAATGAGGAAACCCTAGCTCCAGTAACGCAAATTGTCAAAGTCGGCACAGCTAAGCCAACTATGGTACCAAGTGATGCACCGAAAGCAGATGCTTTAGAGGAGTTCGATTTAATTTCACTGCATAATCTCTTGGAAGAAGCGGATCAGATTAAAGCTCAGGCCCGTTATTTCAATGATAGTCAGAGTCATCAAGCTAACTATGATACTGCTTTGACGGCTGGTCAAGCGATTCTGAGCCAATTCCAAGCCAGCCAAGCAGAAGTCAACCAACTGATGGGACAAATCAATCAAGCCAAGGCTCAATTAAGTGGACTTGAGGTTGTCAAAACAGCTCTTCAGACTGAGTACGATTTAAATCCAACGGTTAAAACCTCGGTTAAATATAAGAATGCGGATTCAGATAAGCAGACAGTTTATACAGACGAATTGACTAAGGCTGAAAGAGTTCTGAACAATCAAACTGCTACACAAGTACAGGTCAACCAAGCTCTTGCTAGCCTAAAAGTAGCCAAAGAAGCACTGAATGGAGTGCCTAAAGTCAAGCCGACAGTTTCCATTCTAAGTCTAACCGAGAATGCTGATGATAAGTCGGTGACGGTCCAATATAGATTGGAAGACCAGACCCAGTCCTTCCGTTCAGCGACTGCAGAATTGTACCGGGGAGATCAGCTAATTCGCACTCTTCCAATTACCAACTTTGCTGGCAGCTTGAAAATTGGCGACCTAGACTACTACACAGGCTACACTCTAAAAACTAAGTTGACTTATGAACTCGATAATGGTAGCTTTACTGAGTTTGAAACAGACAGTCGTAACTTTGAGCTAGAATACAAGAAGATTGCCTTCCGTGATATTGATTCCGTTGAGTTTTATCATAAAGAAAACGATCAATACAAGCGCTTTGTATCAATGAGCTCTATACCTACGGATCTGTCTACTTACTTCGTCAAAATCAAGTCAAGTGAATCCAAGGAAATTCTCCTTCCAGTTCATAGTATCTCCGAAGCAGAAAAAGATGGCAAGGCAGTCTATAAGGTTAATGTAACCCTTCCTGAACTCGTCCAAGAAAGTGAAGCGGGCTATAAGTCTGGGCACGACTTCTACATCAGTAAGGCAGTCCCAAGTCAGCAAGATGTCTACACTAGCTTTGCTGGATTGGTAGACGCTATGAAGCGAAATATGGCAGGAAACTATGTGTTGGGTGCTGATTTGGATGCGAGCGAGGTCAACCAAGCTCCTGCGGACTATGTCTACCTCAAAGGGAACTTCACCGGCAGTCTGACGGGCAGTCAAAATGGCAAGCAATATGCGATTTATAATCTAGCCAAACCTTTATTTGAAAACCTCAAGAGTGGGTCTACCATTTCAAATATCGACTTTAAAGATGTAAATATCGTGGGTACCTATGACTCGGCTGCGCTGGCACGCAATGCGGAGAATGCGCGAATCACAGATGTTTCTGTTCAGGGGAGAGTATCGGTAGTAGGAAACGCCTCTAACGTAGCGGGTCTAGTAGTTAATGGAACCAATACGAAAATCACGAATAGTTCCTTTACTGGTACCATCCTATCTAACAGTCAACACATCAAAGCTTATAATGTAGGTGGTTTGGTTGGACGTCTAGAAAACAATGCTCGAATTACCAAATCTTATGTGACAGGAAAACTATATGATGCAACCACTAACGGTCAAATCGGTGGAGTGGTCGGCTCGAACTACTTTAATGGTTTAGTTGATAATGTGATCAGCAATGTTAGCGGTACAAATGTTTACAGTATTTCTGGGGATCAGGGCTACAAAAACGACCGTATTACGCAAGCATATAAAATTGCTAAAAGTGAAACCTTGAAAAACGATCAGTTTGTTACTTCTACTATTACTCAAGAAGAAATGGAAGAAAAACTGACTGCTATGGACATCACGACTAGCCTAGATGACACGAATCTAAATATGCGTTTTGTCGACTATGGTGAGGTAAACAATGCTCAATTCGACCGTGGATATTCTTATGCAAATATGGAGAAGCTGCTTCCTTTCTACAATAAAGAAACCATTGTTTCGTTTGCTAACAAGATTCCGAAAGAGCATAAGTTGAATAAGGAGTACCTACTGGATGTTGTTCCGATGAAGGGTGACCAGATTATCACTGATATCCATGGCAATAAAACAGCAATCAACCGTTTGATGCTGCACTACATGGACAATACCATTGAATACCTAGAAATATCTTATCAGGGAGATTTCGTCAACCAAGGTATTGCTGAGTATAGGATGAAGGGGTTAGACCTTCTTTATACTCCAGAAGCCTTTGTATCAGATTATACTAGCATTCTAAATCAAGTGTTACCAGAGCTGAACAAGGTCGTTCTTGATTCGCCAGCTATGCGCACAGTTCTCGGAGTAGCAGCAGGCACTTCTTTAGATGAACTATACTTAGACACTGCATTTACGCAAGTTATCAGGTGAGCTTCGCAAAGTGCTAGCTATGGATAAGGCTATCAATACTGAAGGTGAAGTAGTTAAGGATTATCTTGTTAAGAAGATTCTTGCTGATAAAGAAGCTTTCCTATTAGGTTTGACTTACCTTAACCGTTGGTACAATATCAACTATGACAACTTTAATGTTAAGGACTTGTCGGCTTACAAGATGGATTTCTACGGTAAGAATGACGTTTCGGTTCTTGATACAATCATTGCTTTAGGGAAATCAGGACTTGAGAATCTCAAGGCTAAGAACAACTATATAGCATATGATAATTCGCTCTCTGAAGCAACTGGCAAGCGAGGACTCTTCAATTACCTTGAAGGCTACCGTCAGCTCTTCCTACCATACAAGACCAATAATGAATGGCTCAAGACCAATACAAAAGCCTACATCGTTGGGGCTAAGTCCGATGTAGCAGAAGCGAGACAGCTTCAGGACGCAGCCGAGGGCAAGAGCAAGTACTCTGTCGGTGTTTATGACAAGATTACTGCAGATAATTGGGAACACAAGGGCATGCTCCTGCCACTCTTGACCATGACGAAGAAAGGTGTCTATGCTATCTCTAATATGTCTACCTTCTCTATGGGAGCTTATGATCGCTACCGCCTGGATGCCAATAACAGAGTGCGCACAGACGCAGAACTAGTTGAATATGTCGAAGACAGAGTGAGAAAAACAGCTGTATACCAGCGCGACCATTATGATTTCTGGTACAAGATTCTGAATCCAGAAAGCAAGGACAAGCTCTTCCGTTCTGTTCTGGTTTATGATGGGTTCTTCTTGACTGACAAAGCAGGACAAAGCTATTGGGCACCAGCTAATGACAAAAAATCACAGGCTATGCAGGAATTCTTTGGACCAGCCGGTAAGTGGTATCCAAGCAAAGGCTACAATGCCTATGCTACGGGAAGTGTTACCCATTTTGATAGAGCACGATTGTTAGAAGACTATGGAAACTCTGTCTACACCCATGAAATAACCCATAACTCTGACGGTGCAATTTACTTTGAAGGTTATGGTCGTCGTGAGGGCTTGGGTGCGGAACTCTATGCTCGTGGATTCTTGCAATCTTCGTCAAGTGCAGATGAACCAACCATTACGCTCAATACTCTCTTCAAGGTGGACAAGGATTCTAAGACACGTATGCATACCTATAATTTCAAGGAACGTGTTCAAAATGAAGCAGATCTGCAACACTATGTCCATGGTATGTTTGACATGTTCTACACCTTGGACTATCTAGAAGGTACTTCTATGCTGAAGCAGAGTGATGCTGCCAAGTTACAGTGGTTCAGGAAGACGGAGAATTACTATATTACAGATAAGTATGGCAAGGAGACCCACGCTGGTAACCAGACGCGAAGCTTCACTGCTGAAGAAATCAAGCAGCTGAAGACCTTTGATTCCCTGATTGAAAATGATGTGATCACTCGTCGAGAGAACAAGGAAAGTGGGAAATATGGTCGAAATGGCTACCTCAGTCTCAGCCTCTTCTCACCGATTTACTCAGCCTTGAGCAATCCAAATGGAGCACCAGGTGACGTTATGTTCCGTCGCACAGCCTATGAATTACTGGCAACCAAAGGCTACCATGAAGGATTTGTCTCTTATGTTTCTGGTCAGTACTCTCAGGAAGCCTTTGATGAAGGGAAGAAAACGTGGGACGGATGGTCTGGAAGAGATGTCGGTCTCGTGACAGACCAGAAAGTCTTGGAAAATGTATTTAAGGGTGAATACACCTCTTGGGCAGCCTTCAAGAAGGCCATGTATAAGGAACGGATTGATAAGTTAACTAAGCTCAAACCAATCACTATTGAGTACGAGCTTAAAAATCCAAACAGTACCAAGAAAGTAACCATTCGCTCTTATGCAGAGATGCAGCAGTTGATGGACGCAGCAGTGGCAGAAGATGTACGCAATATTACCAATGCTACTAGCCGTGTCGAAGCTAGCTGGGTTAACCTGCTCAAGAAGAAGATTTACAACGCTTATCTTCGTGAGACAGACGACTTCAGACAGTCTATTTTCAAGAAATAAGGAAACGATTCTGTTTGATTAAAATTTGAAAAATTCCTAGGTTTAAGGCTGCCTAGGAATTTTTTCTGTGATTCTCCATGATCTTGTTTATGAATTCAAAATCTGATAAGATAAGGATTTTTAAAGCGCAAATGAACTGAAAAGATTAGCAGTTTTTTGCGGCTATTATTTATAGCAAATAAATTGAATAATCTAGTAAATTTCGGTAGAATAGAGGGGATTCAAATCATGATGAAGGAAAGATTAGGAATGAAAAGAAGTTATTTAGGAGAAAAGCACCAGCGTTTTTCATTGAGAAAAGTTTCGGTTGGTTTGGTTTCTGCTTTGGTAGGGGGTTTCTACCTTTTTAGTGGAGGAGGTTCTCTTGCAAGTGTAGCAGCTAGTGAACAGACGCCATCCGTCACAAAACAGGTTCACTATAAGTACGTGACAGAGAGTGAGCTCACGGACCAAGAGAAGCAATTGGTAGTCAAAGAATTGCCACAGTTTGCTGAGAAAACAGATGATACATACTATTTAATTTATCGTCCGACGAGATAGTTGCCTGCAACTGGTCACAGCCAACTCATTATCTCAATTGCAGCGGGGGCAGGTATTGTACTACTGGTCGTAGCGATTAAACTGGGCAGAGATGATCGCAAAAAGCTAGCTTCATTTATGCTTTTAACCAGTCTAGGAAGTCAGCTGATCGCGCCAACTTCCTTGGCTTTGACAAATCAAATGCTGGCAGACTATAATCAGGAATTGACTGTACAGGTCGGGGAAGCATTGCAATCTCCACTTACGATTGAAGGCTACCAATATGTAGGGTATTTGAAGTCTCAAAAAGAAGAGAAGTCTTCAGTTGATGGCAAGAAAGAGTTGAATCATTCGGCTCCTATTGATACTCCAGTTCAAACTTCAAACGGAAGTCAAGCACAGGAAGAGTATCGTGCTCAGAAAACAAGTGAAGCTCCTGTCTTTTAACAACCAGAGTTAAAGGTTGATAGTAAAGAAACGAGTCATACAGAAATCATTCCTTTCCAAGTGGAGGAAGTAGAGGCAGCTGATTTGCCACAAGGTCAAACTGAGGTGATTCAGGCAGGGAAAAATGGTAGTCGTACCATCGTGACCCGCAGCTGCTTTTAAATGGTCAGGTTATCCATACAGAGGAGGTTTCTAATCAGGTAACGACTGAGCCGACTTCTGAGATTAGAAAAGTCGGAAGCAAGGTCCCTTCTCCTACAAAACCAAGCCTAGGGGAGTCCGTTAGTGAAAAACCAACAGACGCTCCTGTAAATGAAGTTCCAAGCTTAAACGTTGAAGAAAAAGATGTTACCACAACGGTAGCAGAACCCTACACTCGAGAACGAGTAGAGAGTGATAGCTTGCCAGTTGGTCAGACCAAGATAACCCAAGCTGGTCAAGATGGCGTGCGTACGATTGTCACCCGTCAGTACATAGTAGATGGCAAAGTAGAGAGAAGCCAGGAAATCTCCAACGAAGTGACGACTCCAGCGGTCTCAGAGATCGTAACGGTCGGAACAGATCCTGTTAGCGAGAAACCAACAGACGCTCCTGTAAATGAAGTTCCAAGCTTAAACGTTGAAGAAAAGGACGTTACCACAACAGTGGCAGAACCCTATCCAACCAAGGAAGTGGAAAGTGCAGACCTGCCATTGGGGCAAAGAGAAGTTAGCCAAGCTGGTAAAGATGGCGTGCGTACGATTGTGACTCGTCAGTATTTAGTAGATGGAAAAGTCGAAAATACAGAGGAAATCTCTAACACCGTCACCAAAGAAGCAGTTCCTCAGATTATCAAAGTCGGTACAAAACCAATTTCTACAAATGCGGATCACGCTCCTGTGGAACCAGAAAAAGGAACTCTCGACCTCGAACCCTTACATCAATTAGTGGAAGAGGCCGATAGCATTCAGAAAACGCATCAGTATTTCAATGATACCACTGCAGATCAAGAGTCTTATAAACAGGCAGTCGCAAATGCCCAAGCTCTCTTTGAGGCATCTCATGCTAGTCAAGAACAGGTTGATTCTTTGAAAAAGGCCCTTGAAACTGCTAAGAATAATCTAGATGGCCAACCTGTTGATAAGAAAACTCTTGGTGTTGAATTTGACATGAAGGATGTGACTCAGTCTACAGTTGCTTACCAGTATGCTGATGAACAAGCCAAACTCCGCTATCGTCGTGCTCTAGATCAGGCCAAGCTCGTTTTGGACAATCCTTTCGCCAATCAAGCCTTGGTCGATCAAGTTCGGACGGATCTCGAGGCAGCTCGTCAAGCTCTGGATGGTGTCAAGAGAAAACCAACCCTCTCTAGTCCGTGTCGAGAAGGAAGAAGACAAACGCCAAGTTTCTCTTAGATATCATTTGACGGATGCTACAGCTAGCTATCAATCAGAAAAAGTGCAGATATACAAGGGCGAAACGCTGATCAAGGAAGTCGACCTTGTGGACCTCGCTCAAAAATTGACACTTGATGACTTGGACTACTATACTCCTTATACCCTCAAAACTGTCATGAAATATGATCTGGGTCAAGGGGAACAAACTAGTATAGAGGATCAACGTCCAGTTCAGCTAGATTATAAGAAGGTTGAAATCAAAGACATCGACCGCATCGAGCTGTACGGTAAAGATGGCAGTCACTACCGACGTTACCTATCTCTGTCGGAAGTGCCGTCTGATTTGGACAACTACTATGTCCGCATTCAGTCAGACAAGTTCAAGGATATGCTCTTACCAGTTTCTAAGATTACAGACAAGGGCAATGCCTACTCCGTAACGGTATCAGCTAATCAGCTCGTCGAGGGAGAAGGGGATCATTATCGTCCAGATTACTCTTTTGAACTGCCGAAAACGCCTCTTAGCCAAGAAGGTGTCTATACGTCTTTCAAAGCACTCATAGAGGCTATGAAGTCAAACCCGACTGGAAACTTCAAACTAGGAGCGGATGTTTCAGCAGATGAGATTCAGTTGGAACAGTCTGAGACAAGCTATGTTCCAGAAGAATTTTCAGGTAGCCTAACTAGCCGAGTGGATGGCAAAGATTATACCATCTACAACTTGGCAAAACCACTCTTTGCAACCTTGAAAAATGCCACCATCCAGCAACTGACCTTGAAATCGGCTGCAGTTACAGGCAAGGATTCTATAGGGGCCTTGGCTAGCAATGCTCAAAATGCAACGATTACGGATGTTTCTGTAAGTGGTAGTCTATCTGGGAACAAGCATATCGGTGGACTCGTAGGAGTTGCCCAAAACACAAAACTAACCAATGTTGTCTTTAAAGGAACCATCACCAGCACCCAAGATGGAGGGCAGGAGTACAATATTGGTGGCCTGGTCGGTAATTTCCACGGCAATCAATCACTAGCGCAGAAGAGTCAGGCAGATGTATCTATCCAAGTAGCAGGTCGAAATGGAGACCAGCGTGTTGGAGGCTTGATTGGTCGCTTGCAGAATGGAGCTAGATTAGAAACTTCTTATGTGTCTGGTTCTATCCAAAATGGAGGTCATTCTGGACAAGTTGGTGGAGCGATCGGGTCTACTTGGAACAATGGACAGGTCCGAAATGTCTTGACAGGTGTCAAGGTTCAAAATGGGCATGCCATGACAGGAGATCCCTATCCTGAGGCTTCTGTTCGGGACTCTTATGTTCTTGAAGGGACTACAGCAAATCGAAAAGATGAGCGTTTTGTCCGTACTATTTCAGAGGCCGATGTGCAAGCCAAACGTCAGTCCTTTGGAATCACTTCAAACTTGACAGACCAGGAGCCATTGCAGCAAGCTTACCAGCATCAGACAGACTATAGTCGAGTGAGGGGAGCTCAGGAGTCCAGAAAGCAAGCCTACGAAAATGTAGAAAAACTGTTACCATTCTACAACAAAGACTTCATCGTTCATACAGCCAACCAATTAGCTGAAGATGATAAACTCAACAAAGTAGCACTGCTAGATGTGGTTCCGATGAAAGATGAGACACTGATAACAGATGTTAACAGCCATAAGGGTGAAATCAATAGGCTGATGCTGCATTATGCAGATAAGACCATTGCTTATCTTGATCTTACTTACATGGGAGATTTTGCCAATGGCCAGATTGCTGAATATAGCATCGCTGATAAGAATTTGCTCTATACACCAGAGGCCTTTCTATCGGACTATCAGACCATTAAAGAGAATGTCTTGGATGAACTCAAAGCTGTGACTTATGACTCAACTGCAGTGCGTAAGGTACTGGGAATTGGTGAAACAGCTTCCTTAGATGATCTTTATCTGGAAAAAGCCTTTGAACAAATCAAAGCTGAACTAGGTCAGGAGCTCCTCAAGGTACTTTCAGTTGACAAGTCGATTAACACCCTAGGTTCTGCCGTAGCTGATGCGATTAGCCAAAAGATTCTGAAGAACAAAGAGGCCTTCATGCTTGGTCTGACCTATCTCAATCGTTGGTACAATGTCAACTATGGAACGTTCAACACCAAGGACCTTAATGCCTATAAGGTTGATTTCTTTGGTAATCAAGCAGCTTCGACACTGGATACTATCATTGCTCTCGGGAACTCTGGAATGGGCAATCTTCGAGCGCAAAACAACTTCAATGCTTACCGACAATCCCTAGCCAAGGAAAAAGGCAAAGGAGACCTATTTGCTTTCTTAGAAAGTCCGCGTGAACTCTTCTTGCCAAATAAAACCAACAGTGAATGGTTCAAGGAAAATACCAAGGCTTATATCGTAGAGGCTCGTTCAAATCTGCCAGAAATTCAGGCTAAACAGGACAATGCAGATCGTAAGAGTAAGTATACAATCAAGGTCTACGACAGACTGACTCAGGGAGATTGGGGCTTCAAGCAAATGGTTCTCCAGCTTCTGACCTTACCTGAAAGAGATGTCTATATCATCAGCAATATGTCGACCATTGCCTTTGGTAGCTTTGGAGGCTACAGGAAAGAAGGTGGCAGAGTTCTCTCAGGAGAGGAACTCCATCGACACGTTGAAAAACTTGTGGATCAATCAGCTGAATGGCAACGAAACCACTATGACATGTGGTACAACATTCTAAGTCCAAACAGGAAAGACACTCTATTCAGACGGGTGATCGTTACAGACGGCTTCTTTCTTTATAATGATAAAGGCCAGCAATATTGGGCCCCGCGTAATGATAAGACCTCTGTTGCTATGTACAATTTCTTTGGTCCTGCTGGCAAGTATCACGGAGACAATGGACTAGGAGCCTTTGCCAATGGTTATGAAGTCTTCTACGTCTATGACCAGATGCTGGGAGCTTCTGGAACCATGGTCTATACCCATGAAATGACCCACAACTCGGATGGTTCTATCTATTTTGAAGGACATGGTCGTCGTGAGGGTGAAGGACCTGAGAGTTTTGCTACAGGGATGTTAGAGTCTGTAACCAATGTTAGCGAAAAAGGTCTCGTACTTAATAGCTTCTATCAAGGAGATAAAGATTCGACCACACGTTACCATACCTATGATCCTGTTGCACGATTCTCCTCAGCAGATGCTCTTCGCGACTACATGCATGGAGTCTTTGACGTACTGAACCTTCTGGATTATGTAGAAGGGGATATTGTTACTGGTGTTCTAACTGATCAACAGAAAATGAAATGGTACCGCAAGGCTGAAAATTATAACTTTGAAAAAACTTCTTATGGTAAACAAGCCCACGCTGATGATCGAATTGTCCCTATAACTGCCGAAGAAGCAGCCAAACTAAAATCTGTCGATGCTCTGGTTGATCATAGTATCATTGGACGTCGGGACGGTTGGGATAGAGCTAGCTTTGGACGAAATGGCTACTATGTCATCAATATGTTTGCTTCCTTCTATGCAGCTCTGGACAATCCAACTGGTGCACCTGGTGGGCTTATGTTCCGCCGTAGAGCCTATGAATTGCTAGGAGACAAGGGCTACCAACAAGGATTTGTCCCATATGTATCTGGCCAATACGCTGGCCAAGCTCTCAAAGAAGGTGATAAGACCTACTCAACTTGGAACTGTGGAGATGTCGGAGTAGTTGGAGATGATCGGATCCTTAAAAACCTCTACGGTAGTCAGTATGAATCATGGAAAGATTTGAAGAAAGCTATGCTAAATGAGCGATACAACAAGGCTCAAAACTTCCTTCGCCCTATCACCATCGAGTTTGAAGCAGGAAAACTAGATAGCAAACGACAAATTACGATTTCTTCTTATGAGGAATTACAAGATTATATGTACTTAGCAGTACTAGCGGATGCCTCAGCTAAGAACATTGATCGTGCCTTATCAGACAGCTCTAAGAGCAGTGTTGCCCAACTCAAGTATCGTATTTTCAACGCTTATCTACGTGCTACAGACGACTTCAGACAATCTATCTTTGAAAAATAGACACGAAAAAAGAAGATCCAAGTGATCTTCTTTTTTTAGGGAAACGTCTTGCTCAGTACAAAAAACGAATGAACCTACAAACAAATTGATACATGACAGATTCCTTACTCTAAATGTCTGGAGAGAAATTGGAAATCATTTACCATCTAGTATACTCGTTTTGAAATTTCTTTTGTTTTTCATGAAAATATGATAAAATGATAGTTGTAAAAATTTTTTAAGGAGATTCGGATGAAAACAAAAGCGCTTGCTCGCGTAAATGCGATTTTTGGTCTTATTTCAGGTATCGTCTTACTGTTGGCACCTCTTGTTATGTTTATGATAGCTGTCGGGGCTGCTGCGGCGACGGAAGACTCTGATGCAACAGTTGGTATATTGACGATTTTTTCAATTATTTTGTCATTGGTAAAAATTGCTGTCTTGGTTTTAGGAATAGTGTCTATTGTCTATTACAAGGACGATGAACGTGTGACCCCTGCACCGTCTGTTTTGTTTATCGTAGGTGGTTCTGTTGGATTAATCCCATTCTTGGGATGGGTAGGAGGAATTCTGACAATCATTGGTGGATCCCTCTATTTTGGACTTTTGAAAAAATTCGAAATTCAAGAATAATGACTTTTTGTTAGGAATATTTTCAAATAAGAGAAGGCGCTTAGCCTTCTTTTTTTGTCATCAACGACGGATAAATTTTACAAGATAAATAAGCTTTGACATTCGTGAAATCTAAAGCATTTATTGGAGATAAGGAAGTGTTTTTATAGTATAATGGTGGATGTGAAATACCTATATCAAAATATAATGCTAGTTATTTTCTTGATAGAAGGTAAAAGTTGAGAGGATATAGAATGAAAAAGTTTTTTTGAGAGAAGCAGCATCGTTTCTCCTTACGAAAATTAGCAATTGGACTTGTGTCAGCTTCGATTTCAAGCCTATTTTTTGTGTCCATTGCGAGCAGTGGGACCGTATTTGCTCTAGAAAATGTAGCTATTCACTACAAATATGTGACGGATACGGAGCTGAGTGGGCAAGAAAAAGACTTGATTGTCAAAGATATTCCGAAGATTGCTGAAGATAGTGAGAGCACCTATTATCTAGTCTACCGTATGGATGAGAAAGCCCAACTAGGTCAGTTGCCCAATACAGGTGGGCAGAGTAGCCTTACTAGTGTTTTAACTGGTGGAGCCCTAGCTTCAATTGGCCTTCTTATTTTTGTTGTATCCAAAAAGAAAGGCAAAAAGAAAGCTCTCTTGAATGTGATTTTGGTAACAGGGATGGGCAGCGGTTTGGCTTCTTCAGTTCAGGCTATTGAAAATCAACTTTTGCTCCAGTACAATCAAGAATACCAATTATCTCAAGGAGATAGTCTGCCATTGCCACGCGCCTTATCGGGTTATACCTATCTAGGCTATATTAAGAAAGACAAAGAGATTAATCTGCAAGAAACTGCTGCTAGGGATCAGAAACTAGACTACACGGTTCAATCTCATTTCCAAACCAACGAAGGTGGACAAAAGGCAGGAGATGAGCAGAAAGCTCCATCTCCTACACTCCCTGCTGAAAAACCAATCCCTTCTCAAGATTCATCCAATCAAAATCCGTCTGGTCTTGCTAGTGTGAATCCTCAGGATGAAGTCTTGGCTGGTCGCGTGAATAAACCAGAGCTCTTATACAAAGACCAAGAAATTGTAACCAAACTAGATGTTCCAGAAGTGGTTCAAGAAAATCCAAATCTAGCAGAGGGAACCATCCATGTCAAACAAGAAGGTCGTGCTGGGAAGAAGATTGAACTTGTTCGCATTTTCACGGTTGAAAACCAAGAAATTTCTCGGGAAGTTCTATCAACTAAAGTAGAAGAAGCCTTGCCACGCATAGTAGAGAAAGGAACTAAGAAGGCAGTTGCTCCGAGTGAAGCACCTCAGTCTGCAAGAAAAGGAGAGCCTGAGACTCAGGCTCCATTACCAGAATATACAGGCGAGCAAGCGGGAGCGGTTGTAGCCCCAGAGACAACTGAAACACCAGAATATACGGGCACCCAAGCAGGAGCAGTCGTTGAAGCCGAGCAAGTCGCTCCACTACCTGAGTATCAGGGAACTCAAGCTGGTGCCATCGTTGAGCCGGAAAAAGTTGAGCCAGAGGTTGGGGGTGTCCAGTCTGGGGCTTTGGTGGAACCAGAAACGACTGACAAACCGGCCTATACAGGCGATCAGTCTGGAGCAATCGTAGAACCTGAACAGGTGCCACCAACACCAGAATATACAGGAACTCAAGCAGGAGCGATTGTAGCCCCAGAGACAACTGAAACACCAGCCTATACAGGCACTCAATCAGGTGCCATTGTGGAACCAGAGACCCAGTCTTCCCTACCAGAATATAAAGGTGAGCAAGCAGGAGCCATTGTGGAACCGGAACAAGTCGCTCCTCTTCCAGAATATACTGGCAATACCGAGCAAGTAAAACCGGAAGATCCGACAGAAAAACCAAAAGAAAAAGATCCAGAGAAGATGCTTGAACTAAGAAATGTTTCGGATCTGGAGTTGTATAGTCAGACCAATGGTACTTACAAACAACACGTTTCTTTAGATGGTGTCCCAAGTAATCCAGACACTTACTTTGTCAAGGTTAAATCTTCGACGTTTAAAGATGTCTATCTACCAGTCACTTCAATAACGGCTGAGACGAAAGATGGCCAGCCAGTTTATAAAATCACAGGTAAGGCTGAGAAACTCCAGCAAGAGCTAGAAAATAAATATGTTGATAATTTCACCTTCTACCTAGCTAAGAAGGCAACAGAGGAAACAACAACCTTCACTTCCTTTAGCAACCTGGTTAAAGCTATCAACAAGAATCTCTCTGGAACCTATCATTTAGCAGCTAGTTTGAATGCCAACGAAGTGGAGTTGGGACCTGAAGCTAAATCCTACATCAAGGGAACCTTTACTGGTCAGTTGATCGGTGAAAAAGATGGCAAGCAGTATGCTATTTACAACTTGAAAAAACCACTGTTTGAAACCTTGAGTAGTGCCACAGTAGAAAAATTGAGTCTGAAAAATGTCTCTATTTCAGGGAAAGATGATATCGGTTCACTAGCATATAAAGCTCAGAATGGCACAAAGATTAAACAAGTTCACGTTGATGGTGTTCTCGCCGGTGAACGCGGTATCGGTGGTTTGCTGGCTAAGGCGGAGCAATCAAGTATTACAGAGAGCAGTTTCAAGGGAAGAATTATCAACACTTATGAAACGACTGCTGCCTACAATATCGGTGGTCTGGTCGGTCATTTGACAGGAAAAAAGGCTTTGCTGACGAAGTCAAAAGCGACAGTAGCCATTTCATCTAACACAAATAGTTCAGATCAGACTGTGGGTGATCTTGCAGGTCTAGTAGATCAGGATGCACAGATCCAAGATAGCTATGCTGAAGGCGATATTAACAATGCCAAGCACTTTGGTAGAGTAGCGGGAGTAGCAGGCTATTTGTGGGACCGAACTTCTAATCTAGAAAAGCATGCTGGAAGCTTGACCAATGTTCTCAGCGATGTCAATGTAACCAACGGGAATGCCATTACCGGTTACCACTATAATGAAATGAAGGTGACGGACACATTTAGCAGTAAGGCCAACAGAGTCTACAATGTCACCTTGGTCAAGGATGAGGTCGTCAGCAAGGAATCCTTTGAAGAAAGAGGAACAATGCTAGATGCTTCCCAAATCGAAAGCAAAAAAGCAGCCATCAATCCTCTCACTCTACCAATAGTGGAATCCCTCTCAACAAGTGGCAAGAAAGACAGTGATTTTTCTAAGGTTGCCCATTATCAAGCTAAGCGAACTTTGGCTTATAAAAACATTGAAAAATTGCTACCTTTCTACAATAAGGCAACCATCGTCAAATACGGAAATCTGGTCAATGAGAACAGTCTCTTATATCAAAAAGAGCTCTTGTCAGCAGTCATGATGAAGGACAACCAAGTCATCACAGATATTGTTTCTAACAAACAGACTGCAAACAAACTCTTGCTTCACTACAAGGACCATTCATCTGAGAAGCTGGATCTTAAGTACCAGAATGATTTCGCCAAATTAGCAGAATATAGTCTAGGAGATACTGGTCTTCTCTATACGCCAAACCAATTCTTGTATGACCAAAGCTCTATCATCAAGCAAGTCTCACATGACTTACAAAAGGTGGACTATCATTCAGAGGCCATCAGAAAGACACTCGGTATTTCTCCAAAAGTCGAGCAGACTGAGCTCTACCTTGAAGACCAGTTTGCCAAAACAAAGGAACATTTGGAAGACAGTTTGAAGAAACTCTTGTCAGCGGACGCTGGACTGGCTGGTGACAACCAAGTTACCAAAGGCTATCTTGTAGATAAAATCAAGCGCAATAAGGAAGCCTTGCTACTTGGTTTGACGTATCTGGAACGGTGCTATAACTTCAGCTATGGTCAGGCGAATGTCAAAGACCTAGTTCTGTACCATCTGGACTTCTTTGGTAAGGGAAATGCTTCACCACTAGATACTCTAATTGAGTTAGGTAAATCTGGCTTTAACAACCTTCTAGCTAAGAACAACGTTGATACTTATTCTATTAGTTTAGCTAGCCATCATGGAACGACAGATTTGTTTAGCACGCTAGAACATTACCGAAAAGTCTTTCTACCAGAGAAAAGCAACAATGACTGGTTTAAATCAGAGACTAAGGCTTACATCGTCGAAGAAAAATCCACTATCGAAGAGGTGAAAGCGAAGCAGGGACTAGCTGGCACCAAGTATTCTATCGGTGTTTATGATCGCATCACAAGTGCCACATGGAAATACCGCAATATGGTTTTGCCGCTCCTAACCTTGCCAGAAAGATCAGTCTTTGTCATCTCAACTATGTCTAGTCTAGGATTTGGAGCTTATGATCGCTATCGCAATAGTGAGCATAAAGCGGGCAAGAATCTCAATGACTTTGTTGAAGAAAATGCGCGTGAAACAGCCAAACGCCAGCGAGATCACTACGATTATTGGTATCGCATTTTAGATGAACAATCACGTGAAAAACTCTATCGTACCATCTTGCTTTATGATGCTTATAAGTTCGGTGATGACACAACCTCTGGAAAAGCTACAGTAGAGGCTAAGTTTGATAGTTCCAATCCTGCCATGAAGAACTTCTTTGGACCAGTTGGCAATAAGGTAGTACACAACCAGCATGGAGCCTACGCTACAGGGGATGGCGTCTACTATATGTCTTACCGTATGCTGGACAAGGATGGAGCCATTACATATACCCATGAGATAACCCATGATTCGGATCAGGATATCTACCTTGGCGGCTATGGTCGAAGAAGCGGCTTGGGACCAGAGTTCTTTGCAAAAGGCTTATTGCAAGCGCCTGACCAACCAAGTGACGCAACCCTTACCATCAATTCTATCTTGAAACACTCAAAATCAGATAGTGCAGAGGGTTCCCGTCTGCAAGTCTTGGATCCGACAGAAAGATTCCAAAACGCAGCAGATCTTCAGAACTATGTCCACAACATGTTTGACCTTATCTACATGCTAGAATATCTCGAAGGGCAATCAATCGTTAACAAACTAAATGTTTACCAGAAAATGGCGGCTCTCAGAAAAATTGAGAACAAGTATGTGAAAGATCCAGCAGATGGAAATGAGGTTTACGCCACTAACGTAGTCAAAGAATTGACAGAAGCAGAGGCTCGAAACCTGAATAGTTTTGATAGTTTGATTGACCATAACATCTTGTCATCTCGTGAGTACCAGACTGGCGACTACGAGCGAAATGGCTACTATACGATTAAACTTTTTGCTCCAATCTTTTCAGCTCTCAGCAGTGAGAAAGGCACGCCAGGGGATCTTATGGGACGTCGGATCGCTTACGAACTTTTGGCTGCCAAAGGCTTTAAGGATGGAATGGTACCTTATATCTCAAACCAATACGAAGAAGTTGCCAAACAAAAAGGTAAAACTATCAATCTCTATGGTAAAGAACGAGGATTGGTGACAGATGAACTTGTATTGGACAAGGTGTTTGAAGGCAAGTATGCATCTTGGGCAGATTTCAAGAAAGCCATGTACAAAGAACGTGTGGATCAGTTTAAAAACTTGAAACAAGTGACCTTTAAAGATCCGACAAAACCATGGCCAAACTATACGACAGAGACCATCAATCAAGTGAGTGAATTGCAAGCCCTCATGGATCAAGCTGTTCTCAAGGATGCTGTAAGTCCTCGTTGGAGCAACTATAATCCAGAGTATGATAGTGCCGTTCACAAGTTGAAGAGAGCAATCTTTAAAGCTTATCTTGACCAAACAAACGACTTCAGAACCTCTATTTTTAAGAAATAAGGGTTAGAAAATGAAAAGGGAGGATCGACAGATCTTCTCTTTTTATGTCAGGATGTCTGAAAGCTGGTAGGCGATTTGTTTGTGCCTGAGAAGGTCTTTTGTTTCTGGAGAAAATATGGTAGAATGATAGCTACGAGAGAAGGAGGTTTTTATGGAGAGAGATAGATTGGTTCGACTCAATTGGAGACTAGGCATGCTGGCAGGTATAACCTTGCTTTTGGGACCTGTTCTACGATTTTTGCTATCCTATACTGGGGCCATCATCTATAAAGATCCTTCAAAAATGCTGGTCGTTACGGTTGCTTTTTCCCTACTCCTGACATTTTTTAAGATTTTGATGATTGCATTAGGGACTTTTATGCTAATCTATTTCGAAGAGGATCAACAACTTCGAATGCTGCCATCTATTTTATTTATCATTGGTGGCGTGCTGGGCTTTCTTTCAGCGACCGAGTGGATAGGAGGATTTCTAATCATTAAAGGTGCTGTTACTTTTTCTAAATTTTTGAAAGAAGTCCGTGGCCTTGTCTGATAGTCTAGTGAAACAATCCGTTGGAGGGTTGTTTTTTTATTTAAAGAATTATCTGGAGAAAGAATATGTTAGCAAAATGCTTTTTTTATAAGAAAACATGATGTAATACAACTTGAAAAAAAGGAGAATATTATGAAACAATCTTTCATTACATCGTATTTAACATTTATTTAAAAGCTTCCATTGCTTTAGAGGGAGTCTTTATAAAAACTTCTAACCCTAATACTATTTTAAAAGTTATTCCACTGGGTTCTCAAAATAAAACAATTTCTGTTGATCATGTTGCAAGTGTAGATAGTTCATTTCGTCTTGATTTCAAATCATTTGCTTGGGGTATCATTTTCGCTCTTATTGGCCTTTCAATGATGCAACATTCATTTATCGGGGGATTGATATTAGCGGCTTATGGTGTATTAACAGTGCTAAGTGCTTTTCAGACTCTACTAGTTTTGCATCTTACTTCTGGTGGAACACATGTTGTCAGTGTGGTAGTATTTGAAAAATCTAATCTTGAAAATTGCAAAGAAACAATTGAAGGTCTAATTCATAATCGTTACAATGATACTAATGTAACTAAGAATACTGATCGTTTAATTGATGCTTTAAATAACAAATAATTGCAATCGTTTCTTGATTGAATATCGCAAATTAATAATAACTAGATGAGAGGACACTGTTCTCTCTTTTTAGTTGATTTTAACTAGCTTTTTTGTGAAAAATTGTGTAAAATAGAATAGATAAACGAGGGCAACCTCGAAAAATAAAAGGAGAATCCATCTAATGGTAAAATTGGTTTTTGCTCGCCACGGTGAGTCTGAATGGAACAAAGCTAACCTTTTCACTGGTTGGGCTGATGTTGATTTGTCTGAAAAAGGTACACAACAAGCGATTGACGCTGGTAAATTGATCAAAGAAGCTGGTATCGAATTTGACCAAGCTTACACTTCAGTATTGAAACGTGCGATCAAAACAACAAACTTGGCTCTTGAAGCTTCTGACCAATTGTGGGTTCCAGTTGAAAAATCATGGCGCTTGAACGAACGTCACTACGGTGGTTTGACTGGTAAAAACAAGGCTGAAGCTGCTGAACAATTTGGTGATGAGCAAGTTCACATCTGGCGTCGTTCATACGATGTATTGCCTCCAAACATGGATCGTGATGACGAATATTCAGCTCACACTGACCGTCGTTACGCTTCACTTGACGACTCAGTTATCCCAGATGCTGAAAACTTGAAAGTGACTTTGGAACGTTCCCTTCCATTCTGGGAAGACAAAATCGCTCCAGCACTTAAAGATGGTAAAAACGTATTCGTAGGAGCTCACGGCAACTCAATCCGTGCCCTTGTAAAACACATCAAACGCTTGTCAGATGACGAAATCATGGACGTGGAAATCCCTAACTTCCCACCATTGGTATTCGAATTCGACGAAAAATTGAACGTAGTTTCTGAATACTACCTTGGAAAATAATCTATAAACAGAAAGCCTAGGATTCCTAGGCTTTTTTGTTTTTGCTTCTAGTTTCCAACTAGTTGAAAAAGCCTTATAATGATAGTAAAGAGTGACTTGTTTGTGAGAAAGGTTGATATGCTCGAAGCCTGAAATCAGTAGAGTAATTCACGGGTTTAAACAGTAAATCAGTTGACAAAGTCCCTGCTTCTTGGTAGAATAAGAACTGTCGTAAAGACAAATAACTTCTTCTTGGTTACAGGCATGCCAACCTGTCACTCGGATGAAGCCAAATAAAAAGGAGAAACATCATGGCAATCTCAAAAGAGAAAAAAAATGAAATCATCGCACAATATGCACGTCACGAAGGTGATACAGGTTCAGTAGAGGTTCAAGTTGCTGTCCTTACTTGGGAAATTAACCACCTTAACGAACACATCAAACAACACAAAAAAGACCACGCTACTTACCGTGGATTGATGAAGAAAATCGGTCGCCGTCGTAACTTGCTTGCATACTTGCGTAAAAACGACGTTAACCGTTACCGTGAGTTGATCAACTCTCTAGGACTTCGTCGCTAATCTGCTTTATTTTCCACTTACATTGCGTTGTCACCTTACCTCGATATACTCAAGTATTATCTTCGGTTACGGTTCCTAGCACTGTAAGGTAAAATAAACCAGATCATCTCCCTTAGGGGAGATTTTTTATTTGGCTCTATGTCAGCTGTAGTGGGTGACCTATAACTAAGCACGAGAGGAGACGAAGTTCGTCTTCTCTTTTGTGGTATTCAAAGCGAAATAGATACACTGTTTAAAGTTTT
>NZ_JAUMZR010000072.1:0-3678 GCF_030528045.1 Streptococcus sp. | reverse complement strand
GCGCCTTTAGGCGCTGGCTGGTAATTTGAGCTTATAGCCCTGGTGCAAACCACCCATTAGACGGGTGGTTATGATTCGTCCTTTCAGATTTTTTATATTTTAGCAAATTTACGCAAACGTTTGAATTCTGATAAAAATTGGGCAAATTCAATAAAAAGCTTGAAAAAATCGAAGGTAAGCGTTATGATAGAAAAGAAGAAATTTTGGAGGATTATCATGTCACATATTAAATTTGATTATTCAAAAGTTTTAGACAAATTTGTTGCCCCACATGAAGTGGAATACATGCAAGCACAAGTAACAGCTGCAGACGAATTGATTCGTAAAGGAACTGGTGCTGGTAGCGACTTTTTGGGTTGGTTGGACCTTCCTGAAAATTATGACCGCGAAGAATTCGACCGCATCTTGAAAGCTGCTGAGCAAATCAAATCAGACAGCGATGTTTTGGTTGTAATCGGTATCGGTGGATCTTACCTTGGTGCCAAAGCAGCCATCGACTTCTTGAACCACCACTTTGCTAACTTGCAAACAAAAGAAGAACGTAAAGCGCCACAAATCCTTTATGCTGGAAACTCAATCTCATCAACTTACCTTGCTGACTTGGTAGAGTACGTAGCTGACAAAGACTTCTCAGTAAACGTGATTTCTAAATCAGGTACAACAACAGAACCAGCGATTGCTTTCCGTGTCTTCAAAGAACTCTTGGTTAAGAAATACGGACAAGAAGAAGCTAACAAACGTATCTATGCTACAACTGACCGCCAAAAAGGTGCTGTTAAGGTTGAAGCAGATGCCAACGGTTGGGAAACATTTGTGGTTCCAGATGACATCGGTGGACGCTTCTCAGTCTTGACAGCAGTTGGTTTGCTTCCAATCGCAGCATCAGGTGCAGACATCAAAGCTCTTATGGAAGGTGCCAACGCAGCTCGTAAAGACTACACTTCAGACAAGATTGCTGAAAACGAAGCATACCAATACGCAGCAGTTCGTAACATCCTTTACCGTAAAGGCTACGCTACTGAAATCTTGGTAAACTACGAGCCATCACTTCAATACTTCTCAGAATGGTGGAAACAATTGGCTGGTGAGTCAGAAGGGAAAGACCAAAAAGGGATTTACCCAACTTCAGCAAACTTCTCAACTGACTTGCACTCATTGGGTCAATTTATCCAAGAAGGAACTCGTATCATGTTTGAAACAGTTGTCCGTGTTGACAAACCACGTAAGAACGTGATTATCCCTACTTTGGAAGAAGACCTTGACGGACTTGGTTACCTTCAAGGAAAAGACGTTGACTTTGTAAACAAAAAAGCAACTGACGGTGTTCTTCTTGCCCACACTGACGGTGATGTGCCAAACATGTACGTAACTCTTCCAGAGCAAGATGCCTTCACTCTTGGTTACACTATCTACTTCTTCGAATTGGCAATTGCCCTTTCAGGTTACTTGAATGCCATTAACCCATTTGACCAACCAGGTGTTGAAGCATACAAACGCAACATGTTTGCCCTTCTTGGAAAACCAGGATTTGAAGAATTGAGCAAAGAGCTTAACGCACGTCTATAATAGAAGAAAAGAGTGGCTTGTCCACTCTTTTTTACTCTCTTTATTCGTAGACATTGGACTCAGGCGAGACTTGTGATATAATATAGAAAGCAAAAAGGCAGACGCCTAGAGACTTTATAGGAGAAACTATGTCAAAAGATATCCGCGTACGCTACGCACCAAGTCCAACAGGACTCCTACACATCGGAAATGCCCGTACAGCATTGTTTAACTACCTTTACGCACGCCATCATGGTGGAACTTTTATCATTCGTATCGAAGATACTGACCGTAAGCGCCATGTTGAGGATGGTGAACGTTCTCAGCTTGAAAATCTTCGCTGGTTGGGCATGGATTGGGATGAAAGCCCGGAAACTCATGGAAATTACCGCCAATCAGAGCGTTTGGAACTCTATCAAAGATACATCGACCAATTGCTAGCCGAAGGAAAAGCCTACAAATCTTACGTTACAGAAGAAGAGTTGGCGGCTGAGCGCGAACGCCAAGAAGCAGCTGGCGAAACACCGCGTTACATCAATGAATATCTTGGTATGAGCGAAGAAGAAAAAGTAGCTTACATCGCAGAACGTGAAGCAGCTGGTATCATCCCAACTGTTCGTTTGGCTGTCAATGAGTCTGGTATCTACAAATGGCATGATATGGTCAAAGGTGATATCGAGTTTGAAGGTGGCAACATCGGTGGCGACTGGGTTATCCAAAAGAAAGATGGTTACCCAACTTACAACTTTGCCGTTGTCATCGATGACCATGACATGCAAATTTCCCATGTTATTCGCGGAGATGACCACATTGCCAACACACCCAAACAGCTTATGGTTTATGAGGCTCTTGGTTGGGAAGCTCCAGAGTTCGGTCACATGACTTTGATCATCAACTCTGAAACGGGTAAAAAATTGTCTAAACGCGATACCAATACCCTTCAATTTATCGAAGATTACCGTAAGAAAGGCTATCTTCCAGAAGCTGTCTTTAACTTTATTGCCCTTCTTGGTTGGAATCCAGGTGGCGAAGATGAAATTTTCTCTCGTGAGGAATTGATTAAACTCTTTGATGAAAATCGTCTCAGCAAGTCACCAGCTGCCTTTGATCAGAAGAAACTAGACTGGATGAGCAACGACTACATCAAGAGAGCAGATCTAGCTACTATCTTTGAAATGGCTAAACCTTACTTAGAAGAAGCAGGGCGTTTGACTGACAAGTCTGAAAAAATGGTGGAACTCTACAAACCACAAATGAAGTCAGTGGATGAAATCGTTCCATTGACAGATCTTTTCTTCTCGGATTTCCCAGAGTTGACAGACGCTGAGTGCGAGGTCATGGCAGGAGAAACCGTTCCGGTTGTTCTAGAAGCCTTCAAAGCGAAACTAGAAGCAATGACAGATGAAGAATTTGTGACAAAAAATATCTTCCCACAAATCAAAGCAATTCAAAAAGAAACAGGTATTAAAGGGAAAAACCTCTTCATGCCGATTCGTATTGCTGTATCAGGTGAAATGCATGGACCAGAATTACCAGACACCATTTTCTTACTCGGACGTGAAAAGTCAATCCAGCATATTGAAAACATGCTGAAAGAGATTTCTAAATAAAAAGGACTTCCGATGGATACATGGGAAAAAATGTATGAAGAAGCACGAACCTTATACAATCCCCATGAAGTTCCTGACTTTGTTTATGCTAACCATGTTGTTGCTGCGGTAGAAGCAGAAAATGGTCAGATCTTCACAGGATTTTGTATGGAGGGCACTTGTGGCGTTTTTCATCTCTGTGCAGAACGAGCAGCTCTCTTCAATATGTATCAATTTTCAGGACAGACCAAAGTTAAGAAAATCCTCGCCTTTCGAGATAAACCTCCCTATGGTGAAGGATCAGGTATGCCCTGTGGCGCTTGCAGAGAATTTCTCTTAGAATTGAATGCTGGAAACAAAGAAGCAGAGTTCATGATGAACTACGAAACAAGAAAAACAATCAAAGTTGCCGAGTTGATTCCTTACTGGTGGGGAGAGGAGCGTGCGACTAATTGGCAAGATAAATAGAGGGAGTCAGTTTAACTGGCTCTTTCCCTAATCTTTTCAGAATTTTGGTAAAGAGGAAAAAAGTCCTTGACAAAGG
>NZ_JAUMZR010000002.1:0-91605 GCF_030528045.1 Streptococcus sp. | reverse complement strand
AAAAGCTCCATAATTTCCATAGTGGTTTTTACCCACTACAGATATTATAGAGCCGTTTTTTAAACGATATCTTTCACGAAATTTTGCAACACAGTTTAAAAGTAGAAACAAGTGTCAATGGAAATTGGCACTTGTTTTTTTTGTAACTGACCCTGGTTCTACTACCGGATACAAGTGGATAGTTGCCACTTACTGAAAAGCTATTGTTTTTGGGATGAATTTCTCTATAATAGGTGACAAATAGAAAAGGAGATGCTGTATATGATTGGAACAAGATTACAAGATAAATTGAAGTCAGGTTTGGAGGTAGAAAATTTTCAAAATGATGGGGCCATCTGTCAGTCTCTTAATCCAGATTATCTATCTGGAGATAATGCTAAATACATGACCATGTATAACCGTATAACTCGCTGGTACGATATGAGTGAGAAATGGATAGGACCACTTCTCCACGGCAAGGCGATTGATAAGTTGAGAAGGGATCTGATGGAGGAAATAGAATGGAAGGATAATTTATCTGTTCTTTATGTCTCTATCGGGACTGGTCAAGACCTACGTTATATTCCTGAGGCAATTGACCTGAAAAGTTTAGACTTTGTAGGGGTGGATATTTCTATCAGTATGCTAAAAAAATGCCAGAAATCTTGCGCGAAAAAGACCAATCTGCAACTTTTCCATGCTTGTGCGGAGGATCTCCCCTTTGCAGATAATAGTTTTGACATTGTCTACCATATTGGCGGAATCAATTTTTTCAATGATAAGGCCAAGGCTATGCAGGAAATGCTACGAGTGGCGAAGCCAGGGACTAAGATATTAATTGCAGATGAGATGGCTGACTATGTGGATCAGCAATATAAGAAAAATCATTTTAGTAAGGATTATTTCAAAGGTGCTACTGTTGATTTGAGTGAAATTGAGAATGCTGTTCCAAGCGAAGTTAAGGAAAAGGAAATGAAACTTCTTTGGGATGGCAAATTCTACTCCTTAACATTTAGGAAATAAAAAAAGTATCTTGGTAGAGCTTAGAAAATAAGTTATGAAGATAAAAACATTCCCTTAGACAGCTGTCTGAGGGAATGTTTTTTATGGGAGCATCATCAATTCGATAATCATAGCAATGTAAATGATTAAGGTAAGGAGAAAACCGGCTCTCCAGAAGAATTTGATGAATTTAGGGTAATAAAAACTTCGTTTTTTGACAAGGAAAAAGACTACAATGAGGATTGCCAGGAGAGAAAGTGCGACTCCAAGTCGCGGTAGAAAGTTGTGGGTAAAGGCTTTAGCAGTAATCAGGTAGTACTCAAATGCCAAAAGTGGAAAAGCTAGATCCGCGAAATTAAATCCTATTTTCCTAAGTCCGAAAAGCTTGGTGACAATAAAGCAAACCACCAAGGTTAATATCAATAATAAAATAGATGCTATTTTCATTAAAATCATACCCATATTGTATCATAAAAAAACGCTAAAGGAAATGAGAAACAAGGGAATTTGTAGGAAAGTCAGGCTTTTGAGATTGTAGGTGTTTTTTGTTATAATGAAAGTTATGAAATCTTATAATACCTTGAATGATTATTATCGAAAACTTTTTGGAGAGAAGACTTTCAAAGTTCCTATCGATGCGGGATTTGACTGTCCCAATCGGGATGGAACTGTAGCCCATGGTGGTTGTACTTTTTGTACGGTTTCAGGTTCTGGAGATGCTATCGTGGCACCGGATGCCCCTATCTGTGAGCAATTTTATAAGGAAATTGACTTTATGCACCGCAAGTGGCCAGATGTTCAGAAGTACTTGGTTTATTTTCAAAATTTTACCAACACCCATGAAAAGGTGGAAGTGATTCGGGAGCGATATGAGCAGGCTATCAACGAGCCAGGTGTAGTAGGGATCAATATCGGAACACGGCCAGACTGTTTACCTGATGAAACCATCGAATATTTGGCTGAGTTATCGAAACGCATGCATGTGACGGTAGAATTGGGGTTACAGACTACTTTTGAAGCAACCTCTGACCTGATTAACCGTGCCCATTCTTATGAATTGTATGTTGAAACTGTAAAACGCTTGAGAAAATATCCCAAGATTGAAATTGTTTCCCATTTGATTAACGGTCTTCCTGGGGAAACCCATGAGATGATGGTTGAAAATGTTCGTAGCTGTGTCACGGACAATGACATTCAAGGAATTAAACTGCACTTGCTTCACCTCATGACCAATACGCGGATGCAGCGAGATTACCACGAAGGACGCTTGCAACTGATGAGTCAGGATGAGTATGTCAAGGTCATCTGTGACCAGTTGGAAATCATTCCCAAGCATATCGTCATCCATCGAATTACAGGAGATGCGCCTAGAGATATGCTGATTGGTCCCATGTGGAGCCTCAATAAATGGGAAGTGCTAAATGCTATTGAAACTGAGATGCGACGTCGTGGAAGTGTGCAAGGATGCAAGGCTGTAAAACAGGAGTTTAAAAATGAAAAGACCACTTGAGATGGCGCATGATTTTTTGGCGGAAGTTGTGACAAAAGAGGATATTGTAGTGGATGCGACCATGGGCAATGGTCATGATACTCTTTTTTTAGCCAAGTTAGCCAAGCAAGTCTATGCCTTTGATATTCAGGAGCAGGCTTTGGAGAAGACGCAAGAGCGTTTGGATCAGGCTGGAATGAAAAATGCCCAGTTAATCTTGAAAGGTCATGAGACACTAGACCAGTTTGTGACAGAAGCTAAGGCAGGGATTTTTAATCTTGGTTATTTACCTTCTGCTGACAAATCCATCATCACCCAACCTCAGACTACTATCGAAGCATTAGAGAAACTGTGTCGTTTGCTTGTCAAAGGAGGACGGATTGCGATCATGATCTACTATGGTCATGAAGGAGGAGATACCGAGAGGGACGCTGTATTGGATTTTGTTAGCCAGTTGAACCAACAAGAGTATACAGCTGCCATTTATCGAATTCTCAACCAAGTTAATAATCCGCCGTTTTTAGTTATGATTGAAAAATTAGAAAGGTATAGACATGGATAAACAATACCTTCGTGAGAAGCTTGAGGCAATGCGCCAAAATTTTGTCGAGTCAACGCATCACGAGCGAGCAGTCGGGGTGCTCGACGAAGCACATATGAGCAAGAAAATGCTTAAAATTAAGAAAAAATTAGTGGCTCTTGAAATGGAGCGATGCCAGAAAAAAATTGAGCACAAAGACTGTTCTAAGATTGATCAGAAAATTCAAGAGCAAAAGGAGATTTTTGAATCTTGTTGTAAAAAAGATTAAGGAGGAATTGTGTGGAATTACTCATTTACTTGATTCTATTTTTATTTGTCTTAATCATTTCAACCACGACCAATAAACTTCTCCCTTTTTTGCCCCTTCCTCTTGTACAAATCCTTTTGGGGATTGGGATTGGCTTATTTGTTCCTGATGCGGACTTTCATCTCAATACAAAGCTGTTTCTGGCCATGGTTATTGGTCCCTTACTTTTTCGGGAGGCAGAAGAAGCGGATATTACGTCCATATTGAAGCACTGGTGGATTGTTGTCTTTCTGATTTTTCCTGTGATTTTTATCTCGACCTTAAGCTTGGGGGGCATGGCTCACTTCCTTTGGATGACTCTTCCTTTGGCTGCCTGTTTAGCAGTTGGAGCGGCACTTGGGCCAACAGATTTGGTTGCCTTCGCATCTCTTTCTGAACGTTTTCGTTTTCCTAAACGGGTTTCTAATATTCTAAAAGGGGAAGGACTCTTAAATGACGCTTCTGGTTTGGTTGCCTTTCAGATGGCTCTGGCTGCTTGGACAACAGGAACGTTTTCTCTAAGCCAAGCTGGGACTTCCCTAGCACTTTCTATCCTTGGTGGTTTTGTAGTCGGTTTTGTGACGGCTATGGTCAATCGTTTCTTGCATACCTTTTTATTGAGTGTGCGAGCGATAGATATAGCCAGTGAACTATTGCTAGAGCTAAGTTTGCCACTCATGACTTTTTTTATTGCAGAAGAGTTTCATGTTTCAGGGATTATCGCAGTAGTGGTTGCAGGTATTTTGAAGGCCAGTCGATTCAAAAAAATTACGATCCTTGAGGCTCAGGTAGACACCGTGACGGAGACCGTCTGGCACACCGTGACCTTTATGCTAAATGGATCAGTCTTTGTTCTCTTAGGAATGGAATTAGAGTTGATAGCAGAGCCGATTTTGTCTAATTCACTCTACAATCCCCTTCTTTTACTGCTTTCAGTTGTCGTTCTGACCTTCTTGCTTTTTGCGATCCGCTTTGTCATGATTGCTGGTTTTTACTTTGTGAGGACGCGTCGACTTAAGAAACAAATTCATAAGTACATGAAAGATATGCTTCTTTTGACCTTCTCTGGTGTTAAAGGGACAGTATCTATCGCGACCATTCTCCTCATACCAAGTCATTTGGAGCAGGAATATCCTTTGTTGCTCTTCCTAGTAGCAGGCGTTACACTATTAAGCTTTCTAACAGGTTTACTGGTTCTCCCTCATTTATCTGAAGGACAAGAGGAAAGAAAGGATCATTTGATGCATATAGCGATTCTGAATGATGTAGCTGCAGAATTAGAAAAAGAGCTGGACCATCACAAGAACAAACTTCCTCTTTATGCAGCTATTGATAATTACCATGGTCGGATTGAAAACCTCATCCTTAGTCTGGAAAATAAGAGAGTCCAAGAAGACTGGGAGTCCCTCAAGCTTCTTATCTTGAGTATTGAGAGTGACGGTTTGGAGCAAGCCTACGAGGAAAATAGAATCAGCGAGCGTGGTTATCGAGTTTACCAACGTTACCTAAAAAACATGGAGCAGAGTATCAATCGGAATTTCGCTTCTAGAGTGACTTATTACTTCCTAGTTTCCTTACGGATACTGCGCTTTCTACTCCATGAAATGTTTACCTTTGGCAAAACTTTCCGTAGTTGGATGAATGAAGAATCTCGTAAACTATTAGCAGTTGACTATGATCAGATTTCAGAGTTGTATTTGGAAAATACAGAGTTGATTATCGAGAGTTTGGAAAACCTCAAAGGGGTTTACAAGAGTTCTCTGATTAGCTTTATGCAAGAGTCTCGTCTACGCGAGACGGCCATTATTGGAAGTGGTGCCTTTGTTGAGCGGGTTATCAATCGCATCAAGCCAAACAATATCGATGAAATGCTACGAGGTTACTATCTCGAACGTAAGGCAATCTTTGAATACGAAGAAGCTAAACTGATAACAGCCAAGTATGCCAAAAAACTACGACAAAATGTGAATAATTTAGAAAATTATTCTCTGAAAGAAGCCGCAAATACTTTACCTTATGATATGCTAGATTTAATCAGAAGAACTTAGATGATGAAAAAAATGACGGAGGATGGGATATGAAAAAGTGGTGGAAGGAGCTATTGGATAAGCCCTTATTGAAAGCTTTTTTGCATTATTATCAAGCATCTGATAGTGAGTTGACCAGTGTTGCGGTTGCCTACTATTGGTTGATTTCAATCTTTCCTTTGCTAATGATAATGGTCAATATTTTGCCTTATTTTCAGATTCCGGTTTCAAATTTCTTACTGACGATCAAGGAATTTTTACCTGATACGGTGTATGATGTGGTCGCCAAGATTGTCCGAGAAGTTCTGACTCAACCATCGACTGGTTTGTTGAGTTTTGCCGTTTTATCTGCACTCTGGACCTTTTCGAAATCAATGGATTTTCTCCAAAAAGCTTTTAACAAAGCCTATGGGGTGACCAAGAGTCGAGGAATTATCTCCCATCAGTTGATGAGTCTACTTGTTAGTTTTGGCTTGCAGATTCTTTTTGCTCTAGCCTTGTTTTTGAGTATGTTTGGTCGTATGTTGCTAAACCTTCTCAAAACTTACTGGCAATCAGACAGTCCGCTATTTTCCTACCTGCAAGATTTTACAGGCCCTCTGGTCTATGCCTTGATCTTTGCCATTCTAGTTATGATTTATTACTTCCTTCCAAAAGTAAAAGCACCACGAATCCGCTATGTTTTACCAGGAAGTGTCTTTGTCTTGCTAACTCTTATCTTTTTATTAAATATCTTTTCTGTCTACGTCAATAGTTATGTCAATCATCTGGTTGATGTCCGATTTTTCAGTTCCATTATCGTGGTAGTCATGATGTTCTGGTTTATTCTCATTGCAAAGATTTTGATTATCGGAGCAGTTATCAATGCCAGTGTTCAGAGTTTGAAAGATCCAAAGTTTAGTATGGAATGATTAGAAAAATCCCTATTAGGTTTCCTAATAGGGATTTTCTTAATAGATAAACATGGCATCTCCAAAACTGAAGAAGCGGTAGTGTTCTTGGATGGCATGGTGATAGGAATCTAGGACTAAGTCACGACCGGCAAAGGCAGAAACTAGCATAACAAGAGTTGACTTGGGTAGGTGGAAGTTGGTTGAAAAAGCATCCACAACCTTCCAGTCATAGCCTGGTTTGATAAAGATATTGGTCCAGCCAGAATCAGCCTGGATTTGCCCATTAAACTTAGAACCGATGGTTTCCAGTGTGCGGATAGAAGTGGTTCCTACAGCGATGACACGGCCTCCATTTTCCTTAACAGAGCGAAGGGTGGCAGCTGCTTCCTCAGAAAGTTGGTAGAACTCCGAGTGCATTTCATGTTCGTCCAGATTGTCAACAGAGACAGGTCTAAAGGTTCCGAGTCCGACGTGAAGAGTGAGATAGACTAGATGAACACCCTTGGCTTGGATTTCTGCTAGCAGTTCTCTGGTAAAGTGCAGTCCAGCAGTCGGTGCAGCAGCAGAGCCACTTTCTTTAGCGTAGACCGTTTGATAACGTTCACGGTCATCTAGTTTTTCGTGGATGTACGGCGGTAGTGGCATTTCACCTAGACTTTCCAAAACTTCTAGGAAAATTCCTTGGTATTCAAAGCAGACAATGCGGCCCCCGTGGGTCAATTCTTCCGTAACGACAGCGCTGAGGCGGCCATCGCCAAAGCTGACACGAGTACCAACCTTGAGACGTTTGGCAGGTTTAGCGAGAACTTCCCACTCATCACCTGCAGTATTTTTGAGCAGGAGAAGTTCCACATGACCTCCTGTTTCTTCCTTTTGACCATAGAGGCGGGCAGGAAGAACGCGGGTGTCATTCATGACAAGGGCGTCTCCAGGTTCCAGCATGTCGATAATAGAGTGGAAGTGTTTATCCTGCATTTCTCCCGTTTCACGATTAACGATAAGGAGTTTGGAGGCATCTCGTTTTTCAAGGGGCGTTTGGGCAATCAATTCCTCTGGCAAGTGGAAATCAAAATCAGCTGTATTCATATATCTGTTCATTCTTTCTAAGTTCTAATCTTATCCATTATAACATGTTTCAACTTTAGACGCTCTTTTTTTAGAAATTAAATCGTTTTCACTTGACAAAAATTGGTCTATACCATATAATAAATATAGAAACATGGAGGATACAAAATGAAAATTATAAAAGTTGAGAATCAAGTCGAAGGTGGAAAAGTTGCTTTTGAGATTTTGAAGGAAAAATTGGCCAATGGTGCTCAAACATTAGGACTTGCGACAGGAAGCAGTCCGCTTGAGTTTTACAAGGAAATTGTTGAGAGTGATCTTGATTTTTCAAATCTAACCAGTGTCAACCTTGATGAGTACGTAGGACTTGATGGGGACAATCCACAGTCTTATCGTTACTTCATGCAGGAAAACTTATTCAACCAAAAACCATTTAAAGAAAGTTTCTTGCCTCGTGGGGTTAAGGATAATGCTGAAGAAGAAGTAGAACGCTACAACCAAATTTTGGCTGACCATCCTGTTGATTTGCAAATCTTGGGGATTGGTCGCAATGGACACATCGGCTTTAACGAGCCAGGAACCCCATTTGATAGCCAAACGCATCTAGTAGAACTTGATCAATCTACCATCGAAGCCAATGCACGTTTCTTTGACAAGATTGAAGATGTTCCAACTCAAGCCATTTCAATGGGAATTAAAAACATCTTGGATGCCAAGTCAATTATTCTCTTTGCTTACGGTGAGTCGAAAGCAGAAGCCATTGCTGGAACAGTGTCAGGCCCAGTGACTGAGAATCTCCCAGCAAGTAGCTTACAAAACCACCCTGATGTGACTATTATCGCTGATGCAGAAGCGCTAAGCTTACTTGAAAAATAAAAATTACAAGAACCACTTGCTCTTTGGAGTGAGGGGTTTTTTGATTCTTATAAGCTAGAAGTGAAATTTTGATAATTTTATTTAATCTATAAAATATTTGAATAAAGAAATTATATAAATTATAATGCAGGGAAAAATATAACAAAATAATAATTGAAGTTAAGTATACGTAGTTTTTCTCTTTTGATAAATTGTAAAATATAGTGCAACAAAAAAACTCATAGCGTTTCATTGGTGTAAACTGTAAGTTATCATACAAACAGAACCCGAGGAAAAACTATGAGCTACTGCCATCTTACCATAACCGACCGAATAAAAATAGAAACCTACTTGGAATTAGGTTTAAAACCTTGTCAAATTGCAAGTAAACTAGGCGTCCATAAGTCTACCATTTCAAGAGAGTTAAGACAATTCCAAAATGGTTATTCCGCAGACTTAGCATAGGAAGAGTATGACCACAGGGCTAAGCAAAAAGGTCGGAAGTCTTGTTTAACACCAAAGTTGAAAAAGAAATTGAGAACGGTTTAAAATCCTCCTGGTCGCCTGAACAGATTTGTGGGCGCTATCAGCTTGAACAAAAGCCAATGGTAGCTTTTAAAACCATCTATAACTGGCTCTATGCTGGTTTGATTGATTTGGATTTAAGCGTCCTTCGTCGTAAAGGAAGAACTCGACAATCCAAAGAAACACGTGGGACATTTAGGATTGGCAGACCTATTGCTAAACGTCCTAAAGAGGTTCGAAATCGTGAAACTTTTGGTCACTGGGAACTTGATACTGTAGTGTCTTCTAGAGGTAAAAGCAAGGGGTGTTTAGCGACTTTTCTAGAGCGAAAAACGCGTTTTTACTTAGCTTTCAAGATACCAGATAGAACATCCAAATCCATGTTTTCATCCATCGAACAACTTTGTAAGCTGTTTCCAAAAGAGAATCTTAAAACCTTCACTTCAGATAGGGGAAAAGAGTTCGCTTGCTATCCTCTGGTAGAAAATTTAGGAATTTCCTTTTTCTTTGCGGATGCCTATTCATCTTGGCAGAGAGGAAGCAATGAAAATGCAAATGGTTTACTAAGAGAATATTTCCCAAAGAAAACAGATTTAGCTGCCATCTCTGATGAGGCTTTGAACAAGGCCTTATATGATATCAATCACCGACCAAGAAAATGTTTAGCTTACAGAACTGCTTATGAAACTCTAGTGCATGAGTTAGAGTAAGTGTTGCGCTTATTATTGCAATTTATCTTTTATAATTTAAATAATAACTAAAATTTTTTAAGTTTACTTAGTAGCGAAGCTATAAAAAAAGTTGTATAATATTCCGAGTCTTAGTGGTGTATTAGTTGACCAACTTGGAAAGCGTGTGCGTATTGCGACTAATGCAGGTGATATTGAGAAGCCTACCGGGACTGCATTTAATGGTGAAGTTGAGGACATGTTGGTTCGTCGTACTTATCCACCTCAAGGTGAAAAGAAAGAAACAACCGGTCTTCAAGATGAGACACAAAGTGCTACAGTTCACTTCACACTTAAAGGACCTGATCGTTCAGATTTTGTAACTAATGCTAGCATGAGTAGCCAAGCGCCACAGATTTTGGATAATCAAGGGAATGTCTTGACTCCAACCAACGGCAATACTTATGTGCGTCCGGAAGGGACCTATGTAGTGACTGCTAATGGTGATGATATCGATGTAGAGTTCACACCAAATGCAGACTTCACAGGAACTGCTGAAGGGATTAATATTCGTCGTACAGACTCAAATGGTTCATCAACTAACTGGCAATCAACTGATGCATCAAATCCAAATAAGAATGACATTTTGAACAATATGGATGGTCGATACATCCCTACTGTTCGAAAGATACCAACATATGAATCAACTGGTGTTCAAGGTCAAGAACAAAACAAAAATCTAATCTTTAATGATGGCGATCCAGCTAAAACGCCAGTTACTCCAGATGCTTCACGCCCTGCGATCTTTGTGGATGCTAATGGCCAACCTATTACTGGTAACTCAGTTCCTGCTACATCCAATGGTCAGTCAGTTGGAACTTATGAGTTAGACCCTAACACTGGTCAAGTCACTTTCAAACCTAACAAAAATTTTGTTGGTACCCCAGACCCAGTTACTGTCCAAGTAAATGATTCTAACGGTGTTCCTTACCGAGCACATTATAAACCAACAGTGACTAAGGTAACCCCAACTAGCGCTAACGCAACGAGCACAGGTCCTCAAGGACTTCCACAAACTGGTACTCCAACTTTCCAAGGTGGCGACCCACTGGTTCCAATTGATGAAACTGTGGCGGCGACATTTGAAGATGGATCAACTGAAAAAGTGATTCCAGGTGAAGGAACTTACGTAATCTCACCAGATGGCACCGTTACCTTCACCCCAGAGGCAGACTTTGTAGGAAAAGGAACAGGCGTAACGATTGTCCGCAAGAATAAGAACGGTACTCCAGTTACTGCAAGCTATCGTCCAACAGTTGTAGATCCATCTACTGGTCATGACACGACTTCTACAGGAGCAAAAGGCCAACCACAAGTGGCAACCCCAACGTTTGAAGGGTATATCAATCCGACTGTTCCACCAACCTTTGAGGACGGTAGCACGACGATGGTTGTTCCGGGTGAAGGAAGCTATACAATTGATAAAGATGGTCACATTACCTTTACTCCAGAACCAGACTTTGTTGGTACAGCTAAAGGATTGGTTGTGAAACGTTTGGATGTGTATGGAAATTTAGTTACTGCTCGCTACACACCGACTGTCCTTGGACAAACACAAGTGAGTGATGCGACATCAGAAGGTCTTAAAGGTCAAACTCAGACTGGTAAACCAAACTTTACAGGTGATGTCGATCTGACAGTTCCGCCAACCTTTGAAGATGGATCAACTGAAAAAGTCGTTCCAGGCGAAGGAACTTATGTAATCTCACCAGATGGCACCGTCACATTTACCCCTGAGGCAGACTTTGTAGGACAAGCCAAAGGTGTGAAAGTGATCCGTAAAGATCGCAATGGAAATATTATTTCAGGATTCTATACTCCAACAGTAGTAGAACTTCCTGTAGTTGAAAATCCAGAACAACAAGGTATTACAGAAGAAAGAACTACTAAAACTCTTCCAAATACGGGTTCTGAGGAGACATCTCACTTGACAGCTGGTCTATTGGCTGCTTTATCAGGTATGGGATTAATTTCTCTAGCTCAAAGAAAAAAATCTGAGGAAGAATAATTAGTGGCGAAAGTCAACAAGTAAGTTGTTTTAGATACTTGATTGAAATGATTACATTCATTGCTATCTAAGAAGATATCAGTCTAATAAAAAGAGAGAACCAATTGGTTCTCTCTTTTTGGTAATTGGTTTGAAAATTGTTTAATTATTCTGCATCAATTATTCACAATTTTACTAAAGTGGTATAATATAGCTATACGAGGAGTCTCGATTTTGATTTATATAATTGGTTTCACTTGTTTTTTACTTTTAATATTACTGTTTTCTCGTCTCATTCAGCAATCAAAGAACCCTTCGGACTTTCTAGGAAAACGAATGATGAAATTGTGGAATAGAGCCTATCTCCCCATGTTTGTATGGGCAATTCGTCATCTGGATAGGACATTTTACCCTGCAATCTTAGATGTAGGAGTTGGGGATGGCCGTTCAACCATCCTACTGAAAGAAACTTTTCCGCAAAGTACTATAACTGGAATTGATATTTCTGATGCAGCAATAGCTCAAGCCAAACAGATAGAGATAACTAATATAAATTTTGAACGAAGAGACGTTAGGGAGACAGGCTTTTCTGATGAAAGTTTTGATTTAATCACAGCCTTTCAAACTCATTTTCATTGGCAGGATTTAGAGGCTTCTTTTATGGAACTTCGAAGAATACTCAAATCAGACGGGATACTCTTACTGGCTTGTGAGTATAACAAGTTATCTTACTTTTTACCAGAGGTGCAAAGCGAAAAAGCATTTAGACGATTCTTGTTATCAGTAGGGTTTGAGCTCGTAACTAGTCAAAGAAAGGGATCATGGATCCTTTATAAAATTGTTAAAAATTAATGGAGGTACAATCGTGAAACAGTTATTTTTATGTTCATACTTTGCTGGAGTCAAAAAGCTTTTTAGCGATTATGCAAAGGAAAAGAATCTAGAAAACAAGGTTTTATTTATTCCTACCGCTGGGAACAAAGAGGATTATACTGCCTATATCGATGAGGCTCAGCAAACATTTAGAGATTTAGGATTTGAGCTAGAGGTTTTAGATATTGCTTCTTGTGATCGAGAAACTGCACAGGCAAAGATTTTCCAAAGCAAGATTCTTTATATCTCAGGCGGGAATACCTTTTATTTATTGCAAGAATTAAAGAAAAAGCAACTCCTATCTCTCATCAAAGAGCAAATAAGAGAAGGGTTGGTCTATGTGGGAGAATCAGCAGGGGATATCATTACAGCCAAGGATATTGACTACAATAAACTCATGGACGACAAGACGGTAGCAACAGAGTTATCTGATACAGCGGGATTGGATGTAGTGGAGTTTTACATCCTTTCACATTATAGTGAGGAGCCTTTTACTGATAGTAGCAAGAAGACCTTTGAAACCTATAAAAATCAGCTCGACTTAATGCGAATGAACAATTCACAAGCTGTTATTGTAAATGATAAAGAAATAAAAGTTGTTTCTGAACAGGATTAAAATAATTTTTTTCGCTATTATGACATCTATTCTAATGCGTTGTCCCTTTTAAAAAGAAAAGGGAAGATAATATAAGTTTATGGCAGTTTTCCCTTGACAAATATTCATTTTGCGTGTAAAATGGAATAGATATTGAACTTGAAGGGAGTGAAAAAAATGTCTAAAACAGTAGTACGTAAGAATGAATCTCTTGACGATGCACTTCGTCGTTTCAAACGTGCGGTTACTAAAGCTGGTACTCTTCAAGAAACACGCAAACGTGAATTCTATGAAAAACCTTCTGTAAAACGTAAACGTAAATCAGAAGCAGCTCGTAAACGTAAAAAATTCTAATTTGAAATAAAAGGCTAGACTTGTCTAGTCTTTTTTTGCACAATGTTTAGAGGAACAAATTCTTATGAAAGAGTATATAAAAGAATATCAAAAGATGAGTGAAAATCACTTGGAAGATTGGGGTTATTGTGCTGATCCGATAGATTGGAAGGAATTTGAAGAGTCAAACCAAAGAATTTTTGAAAAGTATTTGACCGATTCAAAAGTATTGTCTGACAAGGTTTTAAGGGTAAAATTGTACAGTAGCTTATTGCTAGATGATATTCCATATTTTGCCTATTATGCTGTATCTTTAGATGGGGATTATAAGCAGTTAAACAACGCTCTATGGCAAACAGGAAGAACCGAGTTGCTGAGAGGCGGTTTGTTAGCAAGTGGAACCATTTACACAGATGGGATTTTGAAAGGCTTGTTTACCTCTTTTGCTTGTAACGATTTTTCAGCCATTCCATCATTCGTCCCCAAAGATTTACCCTTGTTGAAAGGAACCTATTATCCAGAAAATGTGATGAATCTTTTATGCGCTCTTTATTATCAAGATGAAGAAAGATTATTCGAGTCTCTCTCGCTGGCACAACATTTTTTGGAGAAGAAAAAACGAACTGGTATGGAAGAATTTTCTGTTCGGTATTTTATAAACTTGGCAAGAAAAGATGCAGTTGCATTAAGTGAGTCCTTACAAAATTTATGCCAAGCTTATCAGAGACGAGGTTATCCTTATGAAAAGATTGATAAGTGCTTTGCGGATGAGATTCATGGTCTATATCGATTGGTACGATTTTTTGACCATTCCTTGTTCGAAGAAGTCAGCATGCCGTCTCATAAGACCTTTTTGAAGGACTTTGAAGAATGGCAAGTCCGAAATCAGTTTCCAAAAGGTCAACAGTTCTATATCTATCCTTAAGATATGGCTGATGCAAACAGAATGTTAACAAAAGGTCTTCCAAGGATTTACTTAGAAAAATCTGGAAGGGACTTGGTGATAGATGTTGATCAATTTGCAGTAGATTTGTCTCGATTAATTTGAAGGAGTACGAAAAGACTTCCTAGTCAAATCTTTTCCCAAGCTACATCAAATAAATACTGTAAATCCTGCAAAAAAAGGGAACTTCCACCTACAATCTGATATAATAGTAGGGAGAACTCGATTGAAGGAGGAAATTATGTCGGTTTTAGTAAGAGATGTCATTGAAAAACTCAGACTAGATATTGTCTATGGTGAAGGCGAATTACTTGAAAAAGAAATCAATATTGCGGACATTATGAGACCTGGCCTTGAAATGACAGGCTATTTTGATTACTATACACCAGAACGGATTCAGCTGTTAGGGATGAAGGAGTGGTCCTATTTAGTTGCCATGCCTGCCCAGAACCGTTATCAAGTTTTGAAGAAAATGTTTCTACCTGAAACACCTGCGGTTATCGTGGCTCGTGGTCTGGTAGTACCCGAGGAAATGTTGAGGGCTGCTAGGGAATGCAAGATTGCGATTTTAACCAGTCGAACAGCAACCAGTCGTTTATCTGGAGAACTTTCTAGCTACCTCGATTCCCGTTTGGCTAAACGTACCAGTGTGCATGGTGTCTTGATGGATATCTATGGCATGGGTGTCTTGATCCAAGGGGATAGTGGTATCGGTAAGAGCGAGACAGGTCTTGAGCTTGTGAAACGTGGACACCGTCTAGTAGCAGACGATCGTGTAGATATTTATTCTAAGGATGAGATGACTCTTTGGGGCGAACCTGCTGAAATCTTGAAGCATTTACTTGAGATTCGTGGAGTTGGGATTATCGACATCATGAGTCTCTATGGTGCAAGTGCTGTAAAAGATTCTTCACAAGTTCAGTTAGCAGTTTATTTGGAAAATTACGATACGCATAAGACCTTTGACCGTCTAGGAAACAATGCCGAAGAACTCGAAGTTTCTGGTGTAACGATTCCGCGTATCCGCATCCCAGTAAAAACAGGACGCAATATCTCCGTTGTTATTGAGGCGGCTGCCATGAACTACCGTGCTAAAGAAATGGGCTTTGACGCGACACGTTTATTTGAAGAACGCTTGACAAATCTAATCGCTCAAAATGAGGTGAAACATGATTAATCCAGTCGCATTTGAAATTGGCCCCTTTGCTATTCGTTGGTATGCTTTGTGTATTGTAGCTGGTTTGGTTTTAGCAGTTTATCTTGCCATGAAAGAAGCTCCTAAAAAGAAAATCCTATCAGATGATATTTTGGATTTTATCCTGATTGCTTTTCCGGTAGCTATTTTAGGTGCTAGGCTATACTACGTACTCTTTCGCTTAGATTATTATCTGCAAAATCCAGGTGAAATCATCGCCATTTGGAATGGTGGTTTGGCCATTTATGGAGGTTTGATAGCGGGCGCTATTGTCCTTTATATCTTTGCAGATAGAAAGCTGATCAATACTTGGGATTTCTTAGATATTGCAGCACCGAGCGTCATGATTGCCCAGAGTTTAGGACGCTGGGGAAACTTCTTTAACCAAGAAGCCTACGGTGCAGTGGTAGATAGTCTGGATTATTTGCCAGGCTTCATTCGTGACCAGATGTATATTGACGGTAGCTACCGTCAGCCGACTTTCTTATATGAGTCGGTTTGGAATCTGATTGGATTTGCTTTAATCTTGATTTTTAGACGAAAATTAAAGGGAATCAGACGTGGTCATATTACGGCTTTCTACTTGATTTGGTATGGTTTTGGTCGTATGATTATCGAAGGAATGCGGACAGACAGCCTCATGTTCTTTGGTCTACGAGTTTCCCAATGGTTATCAGTTATCCTTATCGGACTCGGTATTTTTATCATACTTTATCAAAATCGAAAGAAAGCCCCTTTCTATCATACAGAGGAGGAAAAATAAATGTTAGAAGTTGCATATATTCTTGTTGCGATTGCTTTGATTGTCTGTTTAGTCTATTTGACAATCACGATTCAAAAAGCAGGTCGTATGATTGATGAGACAGAGAAAACCATCAAAACGTTGAGCTCAGATGTGAATGTTTCCTTGCATCAGACTAATGAATTGTTGGTTAAGGTCAATGTGTTAGCAGACGATATCAATATCAAAGTTGCGACGATTGATCCACTTTTTACAGCGGTGGCGGACTTGTCTGAGTCAGTTTCTGATCTCAACCAACATGCACGTGTTTTAGGCAAAAAAGCTTCATCTGCTGGTTCAAAGACCATTAAAACAGGTGCAGGCTTGTCAGCTCTTCGTGTCGCAAGTAAATTTTTCAAAAAATAAAAAAGGAGAAATCTTATGGGAAAACTATCCTCTATCCTTTTAGGAACAGTTTCAGGTGCTGCTCTTGCTTGGTTTTTGACGAGTGACAAGGGTAAGCAAGTTTGTAGTCAAGCTCAGGATTTTCTAGATGATTTGAGAGAAGATCCAGAATATGCTAGAGAGCAGGTTTGTGAGAAACTAACTGAAATGAAGGAACAGGCAACTGACTTTGTATTGAAAACAAAGGAGCAAGTAGAATCTGGTGAAATCACTTTTGATAGTGTCCTTGACCAAGCTAAGACCTGTGCTCGACAAGCGACAGAAGCATCCAAGGAAACCTTTAACAATCTCAAGGAGCAATGGCAAGAACAGTCAACAACTCCAGACGTTGCTGAAGACCAAGAAGAAATCATCATCGATATTACTGAAGTATAAGGCATCACCATCTCTGGTTTTCGGAGATGGTGATTTTTATCTGCAAGCCTGTCTTTGTGGTATAATAAATACTATGCAGAAAAAACCAACGTCCGCCTATGTGCATATTCCCTTTTGCACACAGATTTGTTATTATTGTGACTTTTCAAAGGTCTTTATCAAGAATCAACCAGTAGATAGTTACCTGGAGCATCTGCTAGAGGAGTTTCGTTCTTATGATATCCAAAAGTTACGAACTCTCTACATTGGAGGTGGGACGCCAACGGCTTTGTCCGCTTCGCAATTAGAGCTGCTCTTAGATGGTTTGACTAAAAACTTGGGCTTGTCTGTCTTGGAAGAGTTGACGATTGAAGCCAATCCAGGCGATTTGGATGCAGATAAGATTGCGGTTTTGAAACAGTCGCCAGTCAATCGTGTTTCCTTAGGTGTGCAGACCTTTGATGACAAAATGCTGAAAAAGATTGGGCGCAGTCACTTGGAGAAGGATATTTATGAAAATATCGACCGCCTCAAACTGGCTGGTTTTGACAATATCTCCATTGATCTAATCTATGCTCTTCCAGGTCAAACTATGGCTCAGGTCAAGGAAAATGTGGCTAAGGCCATTTCGCTTGACATTCCTCATATGAGCCTCTATAGCTTGATTTTGGAAAACCATACGGTCTTTATGAACCGTATGCGACGTGGGAAATTGCCCCTACCCAAGGAAGAGTTAGAAGCGGAGATGTTTGAGTACATCATCGCAGAACTGGAGCGAGCTGGTTTTGAGCATTATGAGATTTCCAATTTCTCTAAACCCGGTTTTGAAAGTCGCCACAATCTCATGTACTGGGATAATGCCGAGTATTATGGTATCGGTGCGGGTGCTTCGGGTTATGTGGACGGGGTGCGTTATAAAAACCACGGTCCTATCCGCCACTATCTCAATGCGGTAGAGGCAGGAAATGCTCGGATTACAGAAGAACACCTGAGTCAAAGGGAGCAGATGGAAGAAGAAATGTTCCTAGGCCTCCGGAAAAAATCCGGGGTTTCTATGGCGCGATTTGAGGAAAAATTTGGACGGTCCTTTGATGGACTTTATGGCGAGATCATCAGAGACTTTGTTCAACAAGGACTCATGCAGATCGACGGTGATCGTGTCCGAATGACAAAGAGGGGTCTCTTCTTGGGAGACACTGTAGCAGAACGATTTATTTTGGAGTAGAACAATGGGCTTAACTTATCAAATGAAAATGAAAATTCCTTTTGATATGGCGGACATGAACGGTCATATCAAACTTCCAGATGTGATTTTGCTGTCCTTGCAAGTATCAGGTATGCAGTCGATTGAGCTAGGAGTCAGTGAAAAGGATATGCTAGAACGTTACAATCTGGTCTGGATTATTACAGACTATGCGATTGACGTGGTTCGCTTGCCTCGCTTTGCTGAGGAGATTACGATTGAAACAGAAGCATTGACTTACAATCGTCTTTTTTGCTACCGCCGTTTCACTATCTATGATGAAGCAGGTCAAGAAATCATTCGCATGGTAGCAACCTTTGTTCTCATGGACAGAGATAGTCGTAAAGTTCATGCTGTCGAACCGGAGATTGTTGCGCCTTACCAGTCTGAGTTTGATAAAAAACTCATCCGTGGGCCAAAGTATGCTAACCTAGAAGACCCGATCAGTAAAGACTACCATGTTCGTTTTTACGACTTGGATATGAATGGTCATGTTAATAACAGCAAATACCTGGATTGGATTTTTGAGGTTATGGGAGCAGACTTTTTGACCAAGTATATTCCAAAGAAAATCAATCTCAAATATGTCAAAGAAGTGCGACCGGGTGGCATGATTGCTTCAGCTTATGAACTCAAGGGACTAGAAAGCAAGCATGAGATTATCAGTGATGGCGAAATCAATGCCCAAGCCATGATTACTTGGCAAGAAATTGAAGGCAATTAGAAAGAACGATATGGCTTATAAAGGTTATTTAATTGATTTAGACGGAACCATTTACAAGGGGAAAGACCGGATTCCGGCGGGTGAGGCTTTTGTCCATGAGTTGCAAAAGCGAGAAATTCCCTATCTCTTTGTAACCAACAATACAACTCGTACTCCTGAGAGCGTTCAAGAGATGTTGGCTAAGAATTTTAATATCAACACGCCTCTATCAACTGTCTACACAGCGACTTTGGCAACCATCGACTATATGAATGACTTGGGATTGGAAAAGACAGTCTATGTCATCGGAGAAGTAGGACTCAAGGATGCCATTCAGGCGGCTGATTATGTCGAAGATAAGGAAAATCCTGCCTATGTGGTAGTTGGACTGGACTGGCAAGTCGACTATGAAAAATTCGCGTCGGCGACTCTAGCCATTCAAAAGGGGGCTCACTTTATCGGAACCAATCCGGACCTCAATATCCCGACGGAACGCGGTCTTTTGCCTGGTGCTGGTTCACTAATTACACTTCTTGAAGTAGCAACACGAGTGAAGCCTGTTTATATTGGGAAACCAAATGCTATCATTATGGACAAGGCGGTTGAGCACTTAGGCTTGAAAAGAGAAGAATTGCTCATGGTTGGGGACAACTACCTGACAGATATCCGAGCAGGAATTGACAATGGCATTCCAACTCTCTTGGTGACGACAGGTTTTACCAAGGCAGAAGAAGTGGCTGACCTACCAATCGCACCAACTCATGTGGTGTCTAGCCTTGCGGAGTGGAATTTTGATGAAAACTAAACTGACCTTTTGGGGAAGTATGATCTTTTTCCTCTCCCTTTCTATCCTACTGACTATTTATCTGGCATGGATTTTCTATCCTTTGGAAATTCAGTGGCTGAACTTAGCGAATCGAGTCTATCTAAAGCCCGAAACCATTCAATACAATTTTCATATCTTGATGAATTACCTGACCAATCCCTTTAGTCAGCTCTTAGAGATGCCGGATTTTCGTTCATCGGCGGCTGGTTTACATCACTTTGCGGTGGTGAAGAATCTCTTTCACCTAGTTCAGCTAGTTGCCCTAGTGACGCTACCAAGTTTCTATTTCTTTGTTAGAAAGATTGTGAAAAAAGGATTTCCACCTCTATATCGTAAAAGTATTCTGACTTTAGTGCTATTGCCTCTAGTCATTGGCCTTGTAGGAGTGTTGATTGGTTTTGAGCAATTCTTTACTCTTTTCCATCAGATTCTCTTTGTGGGAGATGATACCTGGCTTTTTGATCCAGCAAAGGATCCCGTTATTTGGATTTTGCCAGAGACTTTCTTTCTCCATGCCTTTTTACTTTTCTTTGCTTTGTATGAAGGAATGTTTGGTTTCCTTTTTGTTAAAGCTTCAAGGAAATAGTGGAAAAAGTTCTGTATTTTTAATAAAAAACGAGAGAAGTTGCTCTACTCCCTATTTATTGTTAGGTTATCCTAAAGATAAACTTGCAAAGCAGGAGATTTTTGCAGAAAACAGTCTATTTTCTATGAAAAAATAGGCTTTTTTTCTAAAAATATCTAGTCAAGCGCTTTATTTTTTTGTATAATAGAAATAGCAAGTATAGATAAAAGAAGAGAAAAGCATGATTACACTATTTTTATCGCCGAGTTGTACATCATGTCGTAAGGCAAAGGCTTGGTTAGAGACGCATAAAGTGCCCTTTCAAGAGCACAATATTATGACTAGTCCTTTAACAAGAAAAGAATTACAACATATTCTTTCCTTGACCGAAAATGGTACTGATGACATCATTTCAACTCGTTCAAAAATTTTTCAAAAATTGGATATTGATGTAGAGAGTATCTCGGTATCGGAGTTGCTTCAGTTGATTGAGCAATATCCTAGTCTTTTGCGTCGCCCAATTATTATAGATACCAAACGCATGCAGATCGGTTTTAATGAAGATGAGATTCGTGCTTTTCTCCCTCGTAGTTACCGTAAACAAGAATTGAAAGAAGCAACATTGAGAGCTGGTATTGGATAGATGAACAAACAGTATAGTTACCCACTAGATTTGTCGTGGAGCACTGAAGAACTTGCTTCAGTGCTTTCTTTTTTTAATGATGTTGAAGCTGCTTATGAAGATAAGGTGGAAGCAAAAAAAATGCTAGAGTCTTACAAGGAATTCAAGTCTGTGGTTCCGAGCAAAAGTGAAGAAAAGCGCCTAGGTCGCGAATTTGAGACGGCTAGCGGTTATTCCTTCTATCATGCAGTTCAATTAGCAAAAGAAAAAAGAGAAGGGAAGATTTCTCTTGGAAACTAAATTTGAATTTGCCAAACAGATTGTGCAGGAAGCTGCGGACTATATTTTGGCTCACATGAAAGAAGATTTGCAGATTGAGCGCAAGTCTTCGCCTACAGACTTGGTGACGCGTTTGGACAAGGAGGTCCAGGAACTCTTGGTTGATCGGATCAAGTCCACCTATCCTGAGGACTTGATTTGCGCGGAAGAGGGTTGTTTACGTGCTGCGGTTGATCAAGATTCTGTTTGGGTGATTGATCCCATTGACGGTACCAATAACTTTGTCGCCCAGCAGGAAGATTTTGCCGTGATGTTGGCTTATTTTGAGAATGGTGTGGGCAAATTTGGCATTATTTATGATGTCATGAAAGGTGATTGTTACCATGGTGGTGGTGCCTTTCCTCCTTGCCGCAATAATGAGCCCTTACCGCCTTTTAAAAAGAAACCTCTTCAAGAATTTTTAGTTGCCGGTAACTCAGGTATGTTTGAAAGCAATGAGTGGGGCTTGGCGGATTTGGGGCGAGCAGCGTTGGGGGTCCGTGTTTACGGCAGTGCGGGCATTAGTTTTGCCAAGGTTTTATCGGGTCACCTTCTGACTTATATCACCTACTTGCAGCCATGGGATTACGCTGCGGCCAGTATCTTAGGGGAAAGTCTGGGTTATCGTCTCCTTACGGTATCAGGTGATCCCGCTGATTTTAAAACGCGTCAGCCTGTCATGATGGTGCCAATCGAGATGCAAGAAGAGATTCAGTCTTATATCTACGAAAGGAAAGAGAACTAAATGCAATTTCCAGAAGGATTTGTTGAAAAATATGAAGCGATACTAGAAGATGAGGCAAGAGACTTTCTTGCCTCTTTTAAACAAGAAGCAGTCTCGGCTTTTCGGGTCAATCCCTTAAAAGAAAGTCAGTTATTGTTTGCAGATGCTATTCCCCATACACCTTGGGGGTATTATGGTAAGATTTCTGGGAAGTCACCAGAGCACGTGACGGGTCTCGTGTATTCGCAAGAGCCTGCAGCCCAAATGGTAGCCCAGGTGGCTCAACCAAATCCTGGCATGAAGGTCTTGGATTTGGCGGCAGCACCAGGTGGAAAATCCACTCAACTAGCAGCTTATCTGGCTAATCAAGGAGTCCTTGTCTCCAACGAAATTTCAAGTAAGCGTGCTAAGATTTTAGTGGAAAATATGGAGCGATTTGGAGCGACAAATGTTGTTGTAACCAATGAATCTGCTGACCGCTTGGCCAATGTTTTTAAAGGTTACTTTGATGTGATTGTCCTTGATGCACCTTGCTCGGGTGAAGGGATGTTTCGTAAGCAGCCAGATGCCATGGATTATTGGAGTACTGATTATCCTAGTCAATGCGCTAGTCTCCAAAGAGAAATTTTAGAAGATGCAGTGACCATGCTTGCTGAAGGTGGCCGTTTGGTCTATTCGACCTGTACTTGGGCACCAGAGGAAAATGAAGAAATCGTCCACTGGTTGCTGGATACTTATGAATTTGAATTGCTTCCAGTTGAGCATGTGAACGGTATGGTAGCAGGAATGGATCTTCCTGAAACGGCGCGGATGTATCCTCATCATTTCAAGGGAGAAGGCCAGTTTGTTGCCCACCTGCAGTTTAAGGGACAAAATCTCGCACCTAAATTCAAAGCTAGCAAAAGCAATCTCAGTCGGGAACAACTGGCTTTGTGGCAAGAATTTGCCAAAAAACACTTGCGAGTCAATCTAACTGGTATCTTGCAGACTTTTGGAGATCAACTCTATCTCCTGCCCGAGATGCTACCTGATCTAGGGAAAATCAAAATTGCTAGAAATGGCCTCCATCTGGGTACTTTTAAGAAGAAACGCTTCGAACCAAGCTTTGCTCTCGGATTAGCCTTGAAACCAAGCCAAGTAAAACAAAGTGTTGAAATCAATGATGAGGACTTTGTAAAATATGTGGCTGGTGAGACTGTTCAATTGTCTGAAGCTCGACCAAATGGCTGGTACCAAGTTGTGGTTCAAGGAAACGGACTAGGCTTTGCCAAGGTAACGGGAAATGTTTTGAAAAATTATTATCCAAAAGGGCTCAGATTCAGGTGAAAAAGCTAGTCAAAGAGCCTATTCTATGTTATAGTGGAAGTATGAGTTTTTTCTGATAGTCTTTCATTATTACTTATATTATACGATGGAATTGTCCGCTCCTAAGAATGACTAGATAAAATAAAGCGGGACAATCATTGATGATAATTGGATGATCAGGACAAACGGAAGAAATCAGAACATTTATCATTATGTTCAAGGAGAATAACAGTGAAAAAAAGAAAAAAGCTCATCATGTCTCTTGCAGCTCTTTTGATGGCAGGTTCTCTAGCAGGATGCGCTAGCTGGATTGATCGTGGAGAATCCATGACAGCCGTTGGTTCAACTGCTCTTCAGCCTCTTGTCGAAGCGGCAGCAGATGAATTCGGTTCTAGAAACATCGGAAAAACAGTTAATGTTCAAGGTGGTGGATCGGGTACAGGACTATCTCAAGTCCAGTCTGGAGCAGTTGACATCGGGAACTCTGACGTCTTTGCAGAGGAAAAAGAAGGAATCGATGCTTCGGCTCTAGTAGACCACAAGGTTGCAGTGGCTGGTCTTGCAGTGATTGTAAACAAAGAAGTGGATGTTGAAAATCTCACAACCGAGCAACTTCGCAAGATCTTTACTGGTGAAGTAACTAACTGGAAAGAAGTTGGGGACAAGGACCTGGCAATTTCAATCATCAACCGAGCAGCAAGTTCTGGTTCACGAGCGACGTTTGATACGGTGGTTATGAATGGCCAAGCGGCAATGCAGAGCCAAGAACAGGATTCTAACGGGATGGTCAAGTCTATTGTATCCCAAACCCCTGGAGCCATTTCTTACTTGGCTTTTGCCTATGTAGATGACTCCGTGAAAAGCATGAAACTGAATGGGTATGAACCTACGTCTGAAAATGTAACGACCAACAACTGGCCTTTGTGGTCTTATGAACATATGTACACACTTGGTCAGCCTAATGAGTTAGCTGCTGAATTCCTGAATTTCGTCCTCTCAGATGAAGCCCAAAATGGAATTGTTAAGGGCATGGGCTATATCTCTATCAATGAAATGAAAGTCCAAAAGGATGCTTCAGGTACCGTTACAGCAGTAGAAGGAGGTCAATAATGAATCAAGAAGAATTATCTAAAAAATTACTATCTCCTTCAAAGAACTCTCGCCTTGAGAAGTTTGGTAAAGGTTTGACCTTCACCTGCCTTTCTTTGATTGTCATCATTGTGGCGATGATTTTGATTTTTGTAGCCCAAAAAGGCTTATCGACTTTCTTTGTCAATGGGGTCAACATCTTTGATTTCCTCTTTGGACAAACTTGGAATCCTTCAGGGAAACAATTTGGTGCCCTTCCAATGATTTTGGGTTCCTTTATTGTGACGATTTTATCAGCCCTCATCGCAACACCCTTTGCTATTGGTGCGGCAGTCTTTATGACCGAAGTCTCACCAAAGGGTGCAAAGATTTTGCAACCAGCCATTGAACTCCTCGTCGGGATTCCTTCAGTCGTCTATGGATTTATCGGTTTGCAAGTTGTGGTGCCTTTTGTCCGTAGCGTCTTTGGTGGAACTGGTTTTGGGATCTTGTCAGGGATTTTCGTTCTCTTTGTCATGATCCTACCAACTGTAACCTTTATGACAACAGACAGCTTGCGTGCTGTTCCTCGTCATTACCGTGAAGCTAGTTTAGCTATGGGAGCCACTCGTTGGCAAACCATCTGGCGTGTGACCTTGAAAGCAGCACGTTCAGGTATTTTCACCGCAGTGGTCTTTGGGATGGCGCGTGCCTTCGGTGAAGCCCTTGCTATTCAGATGGTGGTCGGAAACTCAGCAGTTATCCCAACCTCGTTAACAACACCAGCTGCGACCTTGACATCTGTATTGACTATGGGAATTGGGAATACCGTCATGGGAACGGTTGATAATAACGTTCTCTGGTCACTGGCCTTAGTCTTGCTCTTGATGAGTTTGGCCTTTAACAGTGTGATTAAATTGATTACGAAAGAAAGAGGAAAGAAAAACTATGCACGCTAAGAAATTAGATAAACTTGCAACAGCTGTCCTCTATACCATCGCGGGTATCATCGTGACCATTTTGGCATCTTTGATTCTCTATATCTTGGTGAGAGGGTTACCGCATATCTCTTGGTCCTTCTTGACTGGGAAATCCTCCTCTTATCAAGCAGGTGGGGGTATCGGGATTCAGCTCTACAATTCCTTCTTCCTTTTGGTCATTACCTTGATCATTTCTGTTCCCCTGTCTATGGGAGCTGGCGTTTTCCTCGCTGAGTATGCCAAAAAAGGACCTGTGACCGATTTTATTCGTACCTGTATTGAGATTTTGTCTTCTCTACCATCAGTCGTTGTGGGTCTCTTTGGTTACTTGATCTTTGTAGTCCAGTTTGAGTATGGATTTTCAATCATTTCAGGTGCCTTGGCCTTGACAGTCTTTAACCTCCCTCAGATGACTCGAAATGTTGAAGACAGTTTAAAACACGTTCACCATACACAACGTGAGGCTGGCTTAGCTCTTGGAATTTCTCGTTGGGAGACTGTAGTCCATGTCGTCATTCCAGAAGCCCTTCCAGGTATCGTAACGGGTGTTGTCTTGGCCTCCGGCCGAATCTTTGGTGAGGCCGCCGCTCTTATCTATACGGCAGGACAATCTGCTCCAGCCCTTGACTGGTCTAACTGGAATATCCTCAGTGTTACCAGCCCTATCTCAATCTTCCGTCAAGCAGAAACCTTGGCTGTCCACATCTGGAAGGTCAACAGTGAAGGAACCATTCCTGATGCTACCATTGTATCTGCTGGTTCTGCCGCCGTGCTCCTCATCTTTATCTTGATTTTTAACTTTGGAGCACGCAAACTCGGAAGCTATTTACACAAGAAATTAACCGCTGCCTAAAGGAGAAGCCATGTCAAAATATAACTGGGATGAAAAGCATATCATCACCTTCCCTGAAGAAAAAGTGGCCCTCTCTACCAAGGATTTACATGTTTACTACGGTAAAAATGAATCCATCAAGGGCATAGATATGCAATTTGAAAAAAATAAAATTACAGCCTTGATTGGTCCTTCTGGATCTGGGAAATCTACTTATCTTCGCAGTCTCAATCGGATGAATGATACCATTGATATTGCCAAGGTCACAGGTCAAATCCTCTACCGAGGGATTGACGTCAACCGTCCAGAAATCAATGTCTATGAGATGCGCAAGCATATCGGAATGGTCTTCCAACGTCCAAATCCATTTGCCAAGTCTATTTACCGCAACATCACTTTTGCTCATGAACGTGCAGGTGTTAAGGACAAAAAAGTACTTGATGAAATTGTAGAAACCTCTCTAAGACAGGCTGCCCTTTGGGATCAGGTCAAAGATGACCTCCACAAATCAGCCTTGATGCTTTCTGGTGGTCAGCAACAACGTCTCTGTATCGCTCGCGCCATCTCTGTCAAGCCAGACATCCTCTTGATGGATGAACCGGCGTCAGCCTTGGATCCGATTGCGACAGCCCAACTGGAAGAAACCATGTTGGAATTGAAGAAGGACTTTACCATCATCATCGTTACCCACAGTATGCAGCAGGCTGCGCGTGCAAGTGACTACACAGGATTTTTCTACTTGGGTGATTTGATTGAGTATGATAAGACATCCAATATTTTCCAAAATGCTAAGTTACAGTCAACCAATGACTATGTAACAGGACACTTTGGTTAGAAAGGAAACGGTATGTCAGAAGCGATTTTACAGGTGTCAGACCTGTCCGTTTATTACAATAAAAAGAAGGCCTTGAATAGTGTTTCCCTTTCTTTCCAACCTAAGGAAATAACGGCCTTGATTGGTCCTTCTGGATCAGGAAAGTCTACCCTGCTCAAAGCCATCAACCGCATGGGCGATTTAAATCCTGAGGTAACAACAACGGGATCAGTAGTCTATAATGGTCACAATATCTACAGCCCCCGCACTGATACGGTTGAATTGCGTAAGGAAATCGGTATGGTCTTTCAACAGCCTAATCCCTTCCCTATGTCTATTTACGAAAATGTTGTCTATGGCCTACGTATCAATGGGGTTAAGGACAAGCAAGTCCTTGATGAAGCAGTGGAAACGGCCTTGCAACGTGCTTCTATCTGGGATGAAGTAAAGGATCGTTTGCATGATTCGGCGATTGGTCTCTCTGGTGGACAACAACAACGTGTTTGTGTTGCTCGTGTCTTAGCAACCAGTCCGAAAATCATCCTCTTAGATGAACCAACTTCAGCTTTGGATCCTATTTCTGCAGGTAAGATTGAGGAAACCTTGTATGGTCTGAAAGATAAATACACCATGCTCTTGGTAACGCGTTCGATGCAACAAGCCTCACGTATCTCTGATAAAACAGGATTTTTCCTAGATGGGGATTTGATCGAGTTTAACGATACGAAGAAGATGTTCCTAGACCCACAAAACAAGGAAACAGAAGATTATATTACAGGAAAATTTGGATAAGGAGTTGAATGATGTTACGATCTCAATTTGAAGAAGATTTGGAGAAATTGCACAACCAGTTCTATGCTATGGGACAAGAAGTGCTCTCGCAGATCAATCGTACAGTGCGTGCCTTTGTCACGCATGACCGTGATTTGGCAAAAGAAGTCATCGAAGACGATGCAGAAGTAAATGAATATGAAGTGAAGTTGGAAAAAAAATCATTTGAAATGATCGCCCTCCAACAACCTGTTTCGCAAGACCTTCGTACCGTCTTGACCGTTCTCAAGGCAGTGTCAGACGTGGAACGCATGGGAGATCATGCAGTGTCTATCGCTGAGGCGACCATTCGTATGAAGGGGGAGCAACGTATCCCTTCTGTTGAAGAAGAAATCAAAAAGATGGGACGCGACGTGAAAAACTTCGTTGAAGCAGCTCTAGATCTCTATCTCAACGGTTCTGTGGATCAAGCCTACGAAGTAGCGGCGATGGATGAAAAAATCAACCATTACTTTGATAGCATCCGTGATTTGGCTACAGAAGAAATTAGGAAAAATCCTGAAGCTATCGTTACAGGCCGTGATTACTTCCAGGTCATTTCTTTCTTGGAACGTATCGGAGACTACGCTAAAAATATCTGTGAATGGGTTGTTTACTTTGAAACAGGTAAGATTGTCGAACTATAAGAAACGGTTTAAATATACAGAAGAAAAGGCTGATTAAAATAAATCAGTCTTCTTTTTTATGAAAAGAATTGTTTTACAATCAAAATCTCTAAAAGGGTTGACAACTATTTTTAAAAGAGTTATAATTATTCAGAATTAACAGAAAGGTCGTTTATTTATGAAATTTAAGAAATGGATATTAGTTGTGTGTAGCATGCTTGCCAGCATGATTTTAGTAGCTTGCCAATCAAGTACGGATAGTTCCCAGTCTGCTGTGGACGCTATCAAACAAAAAGGAAAGCTAGTCGTTGCGACCAGTCCAGACTATGCACCGTTTGAATTCCAAGCCTTGGTAGATGGTAAAAATCAAGCGGTTGGGGCAGATATTGATATGGCTCAAGCGATTGCAGATGAGCTTGGGGTTAAACTTGAAATCTCTAGCATGAGTTTTGACAATGTCTTGACCAGTCTTCAAACTGGAAAGGCTGACTTGGCCATTGCAGGAATTAGTGCTACAGATGAGAGAAAGGAAGTCTTTTACTTTTCAATCCCTTACTATGAAAATAAAATGAGTTTCTTGGTTAGAAAAGCCGATTTAGACAAATACAAGGATCTTTCAAGCCTTGCAAGTGCCAATATCGCAGCTCAAAAGGGAACTGTGCCAGAAACCATGGTCAAGGAACAATTACCAAATGCCCAGTTGACATCTTTAACCAATATGGGGGAAGCCGTCAATGAATTGCAGGCTGGAAAAGTGGATGCTGTTCATATGGATGAACCAGTTGCTCTTAGCTACGCAGGTAAAAACTCAGACCTTGTCGTTGCATCTGTTAATTTGACAATGAAAGATGGCGAAGCCAATGCCGTTGCTATCAAGAAGGATCAATCAGACTTGAAAGCAGTAGTCGATAAGGTTATCCAAAAACTGAAAGATGACGGAACCTATCAAAACTATCTTGAAAAGGCTGCGAAACTAACAGAAGTTGAACAATAAGAAAAAGCAGAGTTGGACTTTAATCCAATTCTGCTTTTATGTATTCTAATAGCTCTTCTAGATTTTCAAGAGTGACTTTGGCGAACTGATAAGGGCAGATGTCCAAATAAGCCTTCTCAAAAAAGTCTAGTTTGAGTGAGCTGTGTTTCAGACTGGCAATCTTAGGATAGTGTCTCAAATCAAGCAAAAGACCATCGTGTAGAGGATAGTGGGGCAAGGGACAGGTGTTTTTTTCAAGTACTTCCTTAATCTGAGTTTGATAGTTCTCTTGAAGGGTCAATCGAGCCAGTCGATTTTTTTCAAATAACTGGCTATCGATATAAAGAGAAAGAGCCTTTTGCATGATGAGATTGCTGTCATAGTCTAGGATATTTTTGTAGGAAACAAAGCCCTCTTTTAGGGCATTTGGGAGAATGAGGGCGGTAATACGAAGGGCTGGAAAGAGACTAGTTGAGAAGGACTTGATATAAATGACCCGATCCTCAGTATCCAGATAGTGGAAGGTTTGACCTTTTTTAGGGTCTAAATCCCCTAGATAGTCATCCTCTACGATGTAAACACCATACTGGTTTGCTAGATCCAGAATAGCCCTTTTTTCCTGATCAGAATAGGAATGGCCGAGAGGATAGTGGAAGCGAGGAATGGTGTAGAAAAACTTGATTTTCCCGGATTTAAATTGTTTTTCCAGTTCTTCAAGGTCAATGCCATCAATACGGCGTTCAATGGTCAGGTAGGCTAATCCCTGAGCGACCAAGAGGCGGTTCATCCGGTGATAAGTCGGCTGTTCGACCAAAATCTCAGCTCCCTCGCTCGGAAAGTTAATCTGAGAAAGGATAAAAAGAGCTTGCTGGGTGCCAGAAGTTAGAACCAATTGGTCGGGTTTGCAGTAGAGGGCTTGGTTGAAAAGAAGTTGATGGACAGATTGTCTCAGTTCCTCAAGACCTTCTTGGTTGTCATAGTAGTTGAAGAGATAGTTTTCTCGGCCTATCAAGGTTTCGTTGACGCAGAGTCGGAAGTCGTCATAGGCACTAGCATGCTCGTCAGTGACTTCGATTTCCAAGTCTTGGTGCTGTCCTTGTTCTAGAACATAGTAGCCACTTTGGGGTTTGGCATAGAGGTATTGTTCATGGCGTAATTCCAGCAGCGCTCGTTGGATAGTGTCCTTGCTACAGTGGAAGTCTTGGCTCAGTTGACGTATGGAGGGAAGCCGGCTACCTGTTGGAAATTTTCCTGATTCGATCCCTTTTTTTAGAAAGGAAACGACTGCTTGGTATTTACTTTCTTTCTTCATTCCAGACCTCCGTTGATTTTGTTACATTGTACCTTTTTTTTGCCTCCTTTGCAATGAGAAAAGCATTTCGCCCTTTCACAACTAGGAGCAAATGTGGTATACTTAGAAAGTATAATGATTCATTGAAAAGAAGATAAGAAAGAGAATGGATAGAAAAGTGCAGGAACCGGTTAAATTATTTCAATACAATACTCTAGGTGCCCTAATGGCAGGTCTCTATGGCGGAACCATGACAGTGGGAGAATTGCTGGAACATGGTGATCTTGGTTTGGGGACTTTGGATTCGATTGACGGGGAGTTGATTGTTCTTGATGGCAAGGCTTATCAAGCCAAGGGATCTGGTCAAATGCCTGAAATCGTTGAAGTGGCAGCGGATGCTCTTATTCCCTATGCAGCAGTGGTTCCTCATCAGGCAGAAGTGATTTTTCGTCAGCGCTTTGAGATGACAGACAAGGAATTGGAAAAGCGAATTGAGTCCTACTATGATGGGGAAAATCTTTTTCGTTCCATCAAGATTCATGGTGAATTTTCACAAATGCATGTGCGGATGATTCCTAAATCCACCCCTGATACCAAGTTTGCTGATGTGGCGACACACCAACCTGAATATAGCCGTGAAAATGTATCCGGAACCATTGTTGGATTTTGGACACCGGAGATTTTCCATGGGGTGAGTGTTGCAGGCTATCATTTGCATTTTATCTCAGATGATTTGACCTTTGGTGGGCATGTGATGGACTTTGTTATCAAAGAAGGAATGATCGAGGTTGGGGCAGTCGACCAGTTGGACCAACGTTTTCCAGTCCAAGATCGCCAGTATTTATTTGCCAAATTTAACGTTGACGAGATGAAGAAAGATATTGATAAGTCAGAATAGGAGAAAAAGATGACGGTACATATTATCCTTACCATGATCGCTTTGGTTCTCATTCTAGTAAGTGGGACTTGGTATGCCAAAAAACGGTTTAAAATCTCGCTTGCAGTGATGGGCTTGGGGGTAATCGCATTTTTCGTTTCTTCTCAAGTGTTAGAGAAGATGGCTCACCTTCTGATACTCCATCCGCAAAAAGATGGAACCATTCCGCTTATGCAGGAGCAGCCTTTCTTATACGTCCTTTATGGAATTGCCATGGCTGCCCTCTTTGAAGAAACTGCCCGTCTTGTCTTTTTTAAATGGTTGGAGAAAAAGAGAAAGCTAGAAGATCGAGATGCTTTGGCTTATGGTTTGGGACATGGGGGCTTGGAGATGCTCTATCTCGGAATGGGAAGCTTGATCAGTCTTTTGATTCTCTTTTCACTCATCCAGTCTTCAAATACTGATGTAGCCAATCTCCTTCCAAAGTCTACACTCGAAACGGTTCAGTCTCTTTCTGTATGGCAGGTTTATTTACTAGGAGTTGAGCGTGTACTTGCTCTGGTTCTGCAAATTGGTCTCTCTATCTGGGTCTATCAAAGTGTCCGTAAAAAGAAATGGATCTACCTCGTTGTTGCCTATGGTTTGCATGCCTTGTTTGATTTGGCTCCAGCCTTATCTCAGGTAGGATGGATTGCAAATCCGCTTCTAGTTGAGTTTATTCTTCTCGTAGAACTTCTAGCCTTTATCTGGCTAACCAAATCTACATTTTGGAAAAAATCATAAAAAGAGGGGCAACCTCTTTTTTTATGTAATGATAAAACAAGCTCTTTTTATGGTCGTCAAATGTCTCTAAAAATGGTATAATGGAATGAATTTTGAAAAAGGAAGAGTGACATGTCAGTAAAAGAAAAAATGCTTGAAATCTTAGAAGGAATCGATATTCGTTTTAAGGAACCTTTGAAGACCTATACCTATACAAAGGTAGGAGGTCGAGCGGATTATCTAGTTTTGCCACGCAATCGCTATGAGATGGCTCGTGTTGTCCAATTTGCCAATCAAGAGAATATTCCCTGGATGGTGCTAGGAAATGCTAGTAATATCATCGTTCGTGAAGGTGGAATTCGTGGTTTTGTAATCTTGTGTGATAAGCTTAATAACGTTTCAGTTGATGGCTATACCATCGAAGCAGAAGCTGGAGCGAACTTGACTGAAACAACACGTATTGCCCTCTGTCATAGTTTGACTGGTTTTGAGTTTGCTTGTGGGATTCCTGGAAGTATCGGTGGAGCTGTCTTTATGAATGCAGGTGCCTACGGAGGAGAGATTGCTCATATCTTGCAGTCTTGTCAAATTTTGACCAAGGAAGGGGAAATCGAGACCTTATCTGCCAAGGATTTGGCTTTTGGTTACCGCCATTCAGCTATCCAGGATTCTGGGGCCGTTGTCTTGTCAGCTAAATTTGCCCTTGCACCTGGAAATCACCAGGTTATCAAGCAAGAAATGGACCGCTTGACGCACCTACGTGAACTCAAACAACCTCTAGAATACCCATCTTGTGGTTCAGTCTTTAAGCGTCCAGTTGGTCATTTTGCAGGTCAGTTGATTTCAGAGGCTGGCTTGAAAGGCTATCGTATCGGTGGTGTGGAAGTATCTGAAAAGCATGCCGGTTTCATGATCAATGTTGCTGACGGAACGGCCAAAGACTATGAAGATTTGATCCAATCTGTTATCGAAAAAGTCAAAGAACACTCAGGTGTCACTCTTGAAAGAGAAGTCCGAATCTTGGGTGAGAAGGAATAAGGTTGGGGTAGAAAAGTTGCTACTATAACCATTGTAAAGGGGGGGTGAAAGCCTATCGTTAGTGAAGATGTATGTAGGCAGTTCAATCTCCTACACGAGGTAGTAGCGGCCTGACAGAGCCCTGATCTGTTAATTTATGAAAAAGAAGGAATTTATGACAATTGAAAAAACCAATTATTGAATTCAAAAACGTCTCTAAAGTTTTTGAAGACAGCAACACCAAGGTTCTCAAAGACATTAACTTTGGGTTGGAAGAAGGGAAATTTTACACTCTTTTGGGCGCATCTGGTTCAGGAAAATCAACCATTCTAAATATCATTGCAGGTTTGCTGGATGCGACGACAGGGGATATTTTGCTGGATGGGGTGCGGATCAATGATATCTCAACCAATAAACGTGATGTTCATACGGTCTTCCAATCCTATGCCTTGTTTCCACATATGAATGTGTTTGAAAATGTTGCCTTTCCGCTCCGCTTGCGTAAGATTGACAAGAAAGAAATCGAACAACGCGTAGCGGAAGTTCTCAAGATGGTTCAGTTGGAAGGTTATGAAAAACGTTCCATCCGTAAACTCTCTGGAGGACAACGCCAGCGTGTAGCCATTGCCCGTGCTATCATCAACCAACCCCGTGTGGTCTTGCTGGACGAGCCCTTGTCAGCGCTGGACTTGAAATTGCGAACAGACATGCAGTACGAACTGCGTGAACTGCAGCAACGATTGGGGATTACCTTTGTTTTTGTCACTCACGATCAGGAAGAAGCTCTCGCCATGAGTGACTGGATTTTCGTTATGAATGATGGCGAGATTGTTCAGTCTGGAACACCAGTGGACATCTACGATGAGCCAATCAACCACTTTGTTGCCACCTTTATCGGTGAGTCAAATATCTTGCCTGGAACCATGATTGAGGATTACTTAGTTGAGTTTAATGGCAAACGATTTGAAGCAGTCGACGGGGGGATGAAGCCAAATGAGCCAGTTGAGGTTGTCATTCGTCCAGAGGACTTGCGCATTACCCTTCCTGAAGAAGGCAAGCTCCAAGTTAAGGTTGATACCCAGCTCTTCCGTGGGGTTCACTACGAGATTATCGCCTATGACGAACTTGGAAATGAATGGATGATCCACTCGACTCGTAAGGCCATTGTGGGTGAAGAAATCGGTCTGGACTTTGAACCAGAAGATATCCACATCATGCGTCTCAACGAAACCGAAGAAGAGTTCGATGCTCGTATCGAGGAGTACGTGGAAATCGAAGAGCAAGAAGCAGGTCTGATTAACGCGATCGAGGAGGAAAGAGATGAAGAAAACAACCTCTAAACTCTTTGTAGTGCCCTACATGCTTTGGATTGTCCTCTTTGTTCTCGCACCCTTGGCCTTGATTTTTGGACAATCCTTTTTTAACATCGAAGGGCAGTTTAGTTTAGAAAACTATAAATCCTACTTTGCGTCACAAAACTTGACCTATCTCAAAATGAGCTTCAACTCTGTGCTTTATGCAGGGATTGTGACCATGGTAACGCTACTCATCAGTTATCCAACAGCCCTCTTTTTGACCCGTCTCAAGCACCGTCAACTCTGGCTCATGCTGATTATCTTGCCAACCTGGATCAATCTGCTCCTTAAGGCCTATGCCTTTATCGGGATTTTTGGTCAAAATGGCTCTATTAACCAATTTTTGGAATTTATCGGAATCGGTTCGCAGCAGTTGCTCTTTACCGATTTCTCCTTTATCTTTGTCGCAAGCTACATCGAGCTTCCCTTTATGATTTTGCCGATTTTCAATGTCTTGGATGATATGGATAACAATCTCATCAATGCCAGCTACGACCTCGGTGCGACCAAGTGGGAAACTTTCCGCCATGTTATCTTCCCTTTATCGATGAACGGTGTGAGAAGTGGTGTTCAGTCTGTCTTTATCCCTAGTTTGAGTCTCTTCATGCTGACACGTTTGATTGGCGGAAACCGCGTTATCACACTGGGAACGGCTATTGAGCAGAACTTCCTGACCAATGACAACTACGGTATGGGTTCTACCATTGGTGTGATCCTCATCCTAACCATGTTCATCACCATGTGGGTGACCAAGGAAAGGAGAGAACGATGAAAAAATTTGCCAATCTCTATCTAGCCTTTGTCTTTATCATTCTTTATTTGCCGATTTTTTACTTGATTGGCTATGCCTTTAACGCAGGGGATGATATGAACAGTTTTACAGGCTTTAGCTTGAGCCATTTTAAAACTATGTTTGGTGATGGCCGTCTCATGTTGATCCTCACCCAAACCTTTTTCTTGGCCTTTCTAGCTGCCTTGATTGCGACCATTATCGGGACTTTTGGTGCTATCTATATCTATCAGTCTCGTAAGAAATACCAAGAAGCCTTTTTATCACTCAATAATATCCTCATGGTTGCGCCTGACGTTATGATTGGTGCCAGTTTCTTGATTCTTTTTACCCAACTCAAGTTTTCACTTGGCTTTTTGACCGTTTTATCTAGTCACGTGGCCTTCTCCATTCCTATCGTGGTCTTGATGGTCTTGCCTCGACTCAAGGAAATGAACGGTGACATGATTCATGCGGCTTATGACTTGGGAGCCAGCCAGTTTCAGATATTTAAGGAAATCATGCTTCCTTACCTGACTCCGTCTATCATTGCAGGTTATTTCATGGCCTTCACCTATTCGCTAGATGACTTTGCCGTGACCTTCTTTGTGACGGGAAATGGCTTTTCAACCCTGTCAGTCGAGATTTATTCTCGTGCTCGTAAGGGAATTTCGCTAGAAATCAATGCCCTCTCTGCCCTTGTCTTTCTCTTTAGTATTATCCTAGTTGTTGGCTATTACTTTATCTCACGTGAGAAGGAGGAGCAAGCATGAAAAAACTCTATTCATTTTTAGCAGGAATTGTAGCGATTATCCTTGTCTTATGGGGGATTGCGACTCATCTAGACAGTAAAATTAATAGCCGAGACAGTCAGAAATTGGTTATCTACAACTGGGGGGACTATATCGATCCAGAACTCTTGGAGAAATTCACAGAAGAAACAGGAATCCAAGTACAGTACGAGACCTTTGACTCCAACGAGGCTATGTATACCAAGATCAAGCAGGGTGGAACAACCTATGATATTGCCATCCCAAGTGAATACATGATCAACAAGATGAAGGACGAAGACCTCTTAGTTCCTCTTGATTATTCAAAAATTGAAGGAATCGAAAATATCGGACCTGAGTTCCTCAACCAGTCTTTTGACCCGGGCAATAAATTCTCCATCCCGTACTTCTGGGGAACCTTGGGAATTGTTTACAATGAAACCATGATAGATGAGGCGCCCGAGCATTGGGATGACCTCTGGAAACCAGAATACAAGGATTCCATCATGCTTTTTGATGGGGCGCGTGAGGTGCTGGGGCTCGGGCTTAACTCACTTGGTTACAGCCTCAACTCCAAGGATCCTCAACAGTTGGAAGAGACAGTGGATAAACTCTACAAACTGACTCCAAATATCAAGGCCATTGTGGCGGACGAGATGAAGGGTTACATGATTCAGAACAACGCTGCTATCGGTGTGACTTTCTCTGGGGAAGCCAGCCAGATGTTGGAGAAAAATCCTAACCTCAAGTATGTCGTTCCGACTGAGGCCAGCAATCTCTGGTTTGATAACATGGTTATTCCAAAAACTGTGAAAAACCAAGATGCAGCCTATGCCTTTATCAACTTTATGTTGAAACCCGAAAATGCTCTGAAAAATGCGGAGTATGTGGGGTACTCAACACCAAACCTACCAGCAAAGGAAATGCTCCCAGAGGAGACTCGTGAGGACAAATCCTTCTATCCAGACGCTGATACTATGAAACACCTAGAAGTTTATGAAAAGTTTGACCATAAGTGGACAGGAAAATACAGCGACCTCTTCCTACAGTTTAAAATGTATCGGAAGTAGGAGCTATGCTTTCTTGTCAGCTTTCTTAGTTGACGCAGAACCCAAAAAACGATATAATAATAAAGTTGAGAATTGATTTTCTGTCATCTTAGTCCAGAGAAATGGCGGTGCTGCGAGCCATCTAAGCTAGGAAGTCATGCTGCTCAATCATACAATTGCATAAGAATAAGAGAATGACAAGTTCATTGAATGAAGGTGGTACCGCGGTTTTTCGCCCTTCGTGATATGAGCTTTTCTTTTGATTTTTGGAGGTGTTTATGAAGACATTTCTCGTGAAACAAAAGTTTCGTCTTGGAGGCGAACGCTTCGATATCAAGGATGACAGAGGAGTAGTAAACTATCAGGTGGAGGGTTCTTTCTTCCAAATTCCTAAGACCTTTACCATCTATGACGCCTATGGTGAGCAGGTCAGTGAAATCAGTAAAGAATTTTTCACCTTGCTTCCTCGCTTTACTATTCAGCTACGAAACGGTTCCAATTTCGTTATTCGTAAGAAGTTGACCTTATTTCGAGATAAGTATGAGTTTGATGATTTAGGGCTTCGTATCGAGGGCAATATCTGGGATTTGAATTTCAAATTGCTAGACGATCGTGATCAGCTTGTCGCCGAGATTCGGAAAGAGATTTTCCATTTGACCTCGACTTACACTGTAACTGTCCTTGAGGACTCTTATGCAGATCTGGTCATTTCCCTCTGTGTCGCAATTGACTATGTGGAAATGCTAGAAAGCCAATCAAATTAAACAAGTAAATAAGGAGATATTATGAAACAACTATCTAGTGCTCAAGTTCGCCAAATGTGGCTTGATTTCTGGGCAAGCAAAGGTCACTCTGTAGAACCATCAGTCAGCTTGGTTCCAGTAAACGACCCAACACTTTTGTGGATTAACTCTGGTGTAGCAACGCTTAAGAAATACTTTGACGGAACCATTATCCCTGAAAATCCACGTATTACCAATGCGCAAAAAGCCATCCGTACTAACGACATCGAAAACGTAGGGAAGACTGCGCGTCACCATACCATGTTTGAAATGTTGGGGAACTTCTCTATCGGTGATTACTTCCGTGACGAAGCTATCACTTGGGCTTATGAGCTTTTGACAAGCCCAGAATGGTTTGATTTCCCAGCTGAAAAACTCTACATGACCTACTATCCAGAAGATAAAGATTCTTACAACCGCTGGATTGAAGTAGGAGTGGACCCAAGCCACTTGATCCCAATCGAAGACAACTTCTGGGAAATCGGTGCGGGACCTTCTGGACCAGATACAGAGATTTTCTTTGACCGTGGAGAAGCCTTTGACCCAGAAAATATTGGCATTCGTCTCCTTGCAGAAGATATCGAAAACGACCGTTACATCGAAATCTGGAACATCGTTTTGTCACAATTTAACGCTGATCCTGCTGTTCCTCGTAGCGAGTACAAGGAATTGCCGCACAAGAACATTGATACGGGCGCTGGTTTGGAGCGTTTGGTGGCCGTTATCCAAGGGGCTAAGACGAACTTTGAAACAGACCTCTTCATGCCAATCATCCGTGAAGTTGAGAAATTGTCTGGTAAGGTTTATGACCAAGATGGCGACAACATGAGCTTCAAGGTCATTGCTGACCATATCCGTTCTCTTTCATTTGCTATCGGTGATGGTGCCCTTCCTGGAAATGAAGGTCGTGGTTATGTCCTTCGCCGTCTCCTCCGTCGCGCGTCTATGCACGGTCAAAAATTGGGCATCAACGAGCCTTTCCTTTACAAACTCGTTCCAACTGTTGGAAAAATCATGGAAAGCTACTACCCAGAAGTGCTTGAAAAACGTGACTTTATCGAGAAAATCGTTAAGAGCGAAGAAGAATCATTTGCCCGTACCCTTCATTCAGGTCAACACTTTGCAGAAACCATTGTAGCTGATTTGAAAGCGAAAGGTCAAAACGTTATCGCGGGGCAAGATGTCTTCAAACTCTACGATACTTACGGATTCCCGGTGGAGTTGACAGAAGAAATCGCTGAAGAAGCAGGTATGACTGTCGACCGTGAAGGATTTGAAGCAGCCATGAAAGAGCAGCAAGAACGTGCGCGTGCGTCAGCTGTCAAAGGCGGATCTATGGGCATGCAAAATGAAACCCTACAAAACATCACAGTGGAAAGTGTCTTCAACTACAATGCTAGTCAATTGCCTTCTAAGTTGGTCGCTATCGTGGCTGACAATGCTGAAGTTGAAACTGTTTCAGAAGGAACTGCCTCTCTGATCTTTGCGGAAACACCATTCTACGCTGAAATGGGTGGACAAGTAGCTGACCACGGTCAAATCTTGGATGCTGCAGGGAACCTTGTGGCTACTGTGACAGATGTTCAAAAAGCACCAAATGGCCAGTCACTACATACGGTTGAAGTCTATTCTCCACTTACTTTGAATGCAGAATACACTTTGGCAATTGATACTGACCGTCGCCTTCGTGTCATGAAGAATCACACGGCGACTCACTTGCTCCATGCGGCTCTTCACAATATCCTTGGTGGCCACGCAACTCAAGCAGGTTCACTTAATGAGGTAGAATTCCTCCGCTTTGACTTTACACACTTCCAAGCCGTAACTCCTGAAGAATTGCGTGCCATTGAACAGCAAGTCAACGAAAAAATCTGGGAAGCAATTGCTGTAGAAACTGTTGAGACAGATATTGACACTGCTAAAGAAATGGGAGCGATGGCCCTCTTTGGTGAGAAGTATGGTAAGGAAGTCCGCGTTGTAACCATTGGTGACTACTCAGTGGAACTTTGTGGTGGTACCCACGTTGACAACACTTCTGAGATTGGCCTCTTCAAGATTGTCAAAGAAGAAGGAATCGGATCAGGTACCCGCCGTATCTTGGCAGTAACTGGTAAGGAAGCCTTTGAAGCTTATCGTGAACAAGAAGACGCTTTGAAAGCCGTCGCAGCAACCTTGAAAGCACCTCAACTCAAGGAAGTTCCTCATAAGGTTGAAGGACTTCAAGAGCAACTTCGTCAATTGCAAAAAGAAAATGCAGAATTGAAGGGAAAAGCCGCGGCTGCAGCTGCAGGTGATGTCTTCAAGGATGTGAAGGAAGTCAACGGTCACCGTTACATTGCAAGCCAAGTTTCTGTATCCGACGCAGGTGCCCTTCGCACCTTTGCAGATAACTGGAAACAAAAAGACTACTCTGATGTGCTTGTTCTTGTCGCAGCTATCGGTGACAAAGTCAATGTTCTTGTAGCTAGCAAGACAAAGGATGTGCATGCAGGAAACCTTGTCAAAGAATTGGCTCCAATCATTGATGGACGTGGTGGTGGTAAACCAGACATGGCCATGGCAGGAGGAAGCAACCAAGCGAAAATCCAAGAACTCTTGGATGCAGTAGCAGGTAAATTATAAGACAATAAAGATCTATCCATTTGGGTAGGTCTTTTTGCGCATACAAAAAAGCCAAATCCGGTTGGATTTGACTTGTACCTAATAGGTTTATTTTGCTGCCCAGACACTGACTGAACCTGCTGCTACTGGAAATTCTCCATAACCTTCAGCATTGATTGTAACTTGTACTGGGTGATTTTCAAGGAGGTCAACAAAAGTCTGATCAGCCCATTCTTGACCGACAAACATAGATTTGCTGTTTTCGTGGTCATTTGAGATAAGGACAGCGATTGGGGATTGGTTTTCAGCGCCTGAACGGACCCATCCGATACAGTTGGCATCGTCAAAGTAGTCTGTTTGCTTTCCATAGGCCCTGTCTTTTCGGATGGTTAGGATGCGGTCAAGAACTTCTCTGAAATCTTGTTGAGCATACTGCCCTGAAATCCCATAGTAGTCGCCGTAAAAGACACATGGAAGGCCATTTTGGCGTAATAGAATGAGGGCATAAGCTGCTGGTTTGAACCATTCTTCAACGGTAGACTCAAGAGCCTGACCACGTTGGGTATCGTGGTTGTCGACAAAGGTCACAGCCTTGTCAGGTTTGAGTTCAACCAAGCTATCTGTGAAAATAGTACGAAGGTCATAGTTTGCGCCAGCTTGACTGGCTTCAAAGAGATTCTGGTGGAGACGAACATCGACAAGGTCAAAGCGTTCTTCTATTTTCTCGAGATAGTCTAGATTGGCTTCCTTGTCTGGATTCCAAAATTCTCCGAAAACATAGAAATCGTCACCGTATTTTTCCTTCATATCACGGATGAAATTACCCATAAAGAAGGAGTCGATGTGCTTAACGGCATCCAAGCGGAAACCAGCTACACCAGTCGTTTCCATGAACCAGTCAGCCCAGTCATAGATGTTTTGGATGACTTCAGGGTGTTTAAAGTCCAGGTCAGCATACATGAGGTAGTCGTAGTTACCGTTTTCGTTATCGACCAATTCCTCATTTGCCCAGCCTTTGTTGTCCCCTTGGATCAGATAAATGCCAGACTTACGGCGCTTGGCATCGTAGTCTGTACCTGTGAAGTGGTACCAGTGCCAGTGGAAGTCATTGTAGGTATCTTGGCGACCATCGAAAGTAAAGTGAGTCCAGCCATTGATAGTAAAGGGCTCGCTTAATTGAACGGTACGATCCTCAGGGTCCACTTCAATAACCTGAAAGGATTCCATATGATCGGCAGCAGCCTTGTGATTGAGCACCACATCGGCCATAGGTTGAATTCCCTGTGCCTTTAGGGCTTGAATGGCTTGAAGATAATCTTCTTTAAACCCATACTTGGTACGGACAGTCCCTTTTTGGTGAAATTCGCCTAGGTCAAAAAGATCGTAAACACCATAGCCGACATCTTTTTCGTTAGTCGCCTTGAAGGCAGGTGGCATCCAGACATGGCTGATACCAAGGTTTGCTAGGTGTTCTGCGTCATTTGTCAGTCTAGCCCAGTGTTGGCCGTCGTGAGGCAAATACCATTCAAAGTATTGCATAAGTGTCTGATTTTGCATTGTTTTTCCTCTTGCTTATCAACGTTGTGTTTTATTCTACCATAAAGTTTAGAACTAGGCAAACGTTTTCGCAAGATTCTATACTCATTTCTGAAATTGTCTATTTTTAGCGAATAAAATCTCTATTTCCATCACAAGGGAGAGGATGTTTTGGTGAAAAAGTAAATGGAATAAACTTATTTGAACAAAAATGACACTCAGTAAACTAAAGTACATATGGTTAAACGGTTTCTTTTTTGAGAATTGTCACAAAATTTGCTATAATAGTAACTATGAATAGAATTAGGGTCAGCAGACGCGTTGAAAAAAAGCTAGCTAAGGGTCTAGTTCTTTTGGAAGCAAGTGATTTAACAGATATTGAACTGACGGATCAGGCAGTAGAAGTTCTTAGTCAAGACGGGAAGTTTTTAGGGAGTGCCTATCTTTCTCAACAGAATAAGGGAATCGGTTGGTTCATCAGCAAGGAAAAGGTTCGTTTCAATCAAGCCTTTTTTGAAATCCTGTTTCGTAAGGCCAAGGAAGCTAGAAAGCCTTATTATCAAGATGACTTGACCACTGCCTTTCGCCTTTTTAACCAAGAGGGGGATGGTTTTGGTGGTCTGACTGTTGATCTCTATGGAGATTATGCTGTCTTTTCTTGGTACAACTCCTTTGTTTACCAGATTCGTGAGCTGATCATAAATGCTTTTAAGGAAGTTTTCCCTGAAGTCTTGGGGGCTTATGAAAAGATTCGTTTTAAAGGTCTAGACTACGAGTCTGCCTATGTTTATGGTGAGGAAGCGCCAGATTACTTTACTGTTCTTGAGAATGGCGTTCTCTATCAAGTCTTTATGAATGATGGCTTGATGACAGGGATTTTCCTGGACCAGCATGAGGTTCGTGGAAGTCTGGTTGACGGTCTAGCCATGGGCAAATCCTTGCTCAATATGTTTTCCTATACGGCTGCCTTTTCAGTTGCTGCAGCTATGGGAGGTGCGAGTGAGACGACTTCTGTCGACTTGGCTAAACGATCTAGAGAGCTGTCAGAAGCTCATTTTCAGGCAAATGGACTCAGCACGGACAATCATCGTTTTATCGTCATGGATGTTTTTGAGTACTTCAAGTATGCCAAGCGAAAAGGATTGACCTATGATGTGATTGTGCTTGATCCGCCGAGCTTTGCCCGCAATAAAAAACAAACATTCTCTGTAGCTAAGGACTATCACAAGTTGATTTCCCAGAGTCTAGAGATTTTAAATCCGGGAGGGATTATCATTGCCAGTACCAATGCTGCCAATGTTTCCCGCCAGAAATTTACAGAACAAATTGATAAAGGTTTTGCAGGAAGAAAATATCAGATTTTAAACCAATATGGTCTTCCAGCTGACTTTGCCCATAATAAAAAAGATGAAAGCAGTAATTACCTCAAGGTGATTAGTATGAAGGTTAGTAGATGAAATTAATTGTTTCAGTGATGCCAAGAAGTTTAGAAGAAGCGCAAGAACTGGATGCAACTAGGTATGAAGATGCCGATATCATTGAGTGGCGTGCGGACTTTCTTACAAAGGACGCTATTTTACAGGTGGCACCCGCTATCTTTGAGAAATTTGCAGGACGTGAACTGGTCTTTACCCTTCGGACTCGCGCTGAGGGAGGAGAAATCGAACTTTCCTCAGAAGAGTATGTTCAAATCATCAAGGAAGTTACTCAGCTTTATCAGCCGGATTATGTAGATTTCGAGTATTTCAGCTACAAGGACGTTTTTGAGGAAATGTTGGATTTTCCAAATCTCGTATTGAGCTATCATAATTTCCAGGAGACTCCTGAAAACATGATGGAAATTTTGTCTGAGTTGACCAGTCTCTCTCCGAAAGTGGTCAAGGTATCAGTTATGGCCCATACGGAGCAGGATGTTTTAGACCTGATGAATTACACTCGAGGATTTAAAACACTCAACCCTGAGCAAGAGTATGTGACCATTTCCATGGGGAAAATGGGCAAGGTATCTCGTATCACTTCAGATGTGACAGGTTCAAGTTGGTCATTTGCTAGTCTGGATGAAGCGAGTGCCCCAGGTCAGATTTCGCTATCAAACATGAAGAAAATCAGGGGGATTTTGGATGAAGCTTGATGGCTATACACGTTTAGCTGCAGTTGTTGCCAATCCCATCAAACACTCTATTTCACCCTTCATCCACAATAGGGCCTTTGAGGCGACAGATACCAATGGTGCCTATGTAGCTTGGGAGATTGAAGCGGGTGATTTGGCAGAAACAGTTGCTAATATTCGCCGTTACCAGATGTTTGGGATCAACCTGTCTATGCCGTACAAGGAGCAAGTGATTCCTTATCTGGATGAGTTGAGTGATGAGGCTCGTTTGATTGGGGCGGTTAACACAGTTGTTAATCAAGACGGAACGTTAATTGGATATAATACAGATGGCAAGGGATTCTTTAAGAGCTTGACTTCTTTTACAATTACAGGTAAGAAGATGACACTGCTGGGGGCAGGTGGTGCAGCCAAGTCCATTTTGGCTCAGGCTATTTTGGATGGCGTCAGTCAGATTTCTGTCTTTGTTCGTTCAGTTTCCATGGAAAAAACAAGACCTTATCTAGACAAGTTGCAGGTGCAGACAGGATTTAAAGTGGACTTGTATGCTTTAGAAGATCTTTCTGAACTGCAATCAAGGATTGCCAAGTCGGACTTACTAGTCAATGCGACCAGTGTAGGGATGGATGGCAAATCATCCCCAGTTCCTGAAAGCATAGTCTTATCAGAAACTCTCTTGGTAGCAGATATCATTTACCAACCCTTTGAAACGCCACTTTTGAAATGGGCTAGAAGCCAGGGCAATCCAGCTGTCAACGGCCTGGGGATGTTGCTCTATCAAGCTGCTGAAGCTTTTCAACTGTGGACAGGTAAAGCAATGCCGACAGACGAGATTTGGCAGTCTTTAACAGAAAAATATAAATAGTGAAAAGGAGACCCTCCTATGAAAATCAGAATCGATATTCCGCATCATCCTTATGATATTCAGATTGAGAAAGGTTGTCTAGCTCAGGCTGGTCAATGGTTGCGAGAACTCTGGCAACCACAAAAAGTGGTTATTGTAACCGACAACCATGTAGCTTCTCTCTATGCAGAGAAGGTTAAACTCAGCCTAGAAGATGCTGGTTTTCAGGTAGCTGTTTTTGATTTCTTAGAAGGCGAAGAAAGAAAGAATTTAACCACTGTTCAGAAGGTCTATGAGTTTCTAGTCAAGCAGGGGTTGACTCGTAGCGATGGGATCGTGGCTCTTGGCGGTGGTGTCGTTGGGGACCTAGCTGGTTTCGTAGCCTCTACCTATATGCGAGGCATTCACTTTGTTCAGATTCCGACTAGTTTGACTGCTCAGGTTGATTCTTCTATCGGTGGAAAGACGGGTGTTAATACTCCATTTGCTAAGAATATGGTGGGAACTTTTGCCCAACCAGATGGGGTTCTGATTGACCCGCTGGTCCTTGAAACACTCGGAAAAAGAGAACTGATTGAGGGGATGGGTGAGGTTATCAAGTATGGTTTGATTGAGGATCCAGAACTTTGGGCTCTCTTGACGGAGCTGGATGGTTCTGTAGAGAGCATTCTGGAGCATGCAGAGACTTTGATTGAACATTCTTGTCAGGTGAAGCGTAAGATGGTGGTAGAGGATGAGTTGGACAACGGTGTCCGCCTTTACCTCAATTTTGGTCACACTATTGGTCATGCCCTTGAAGCAACGGCCGGTTATGGCAAAGTCATGCATGGTGAGGCCGTGGCCATGGGGATGGTGCAGATTTCCAAGGTTGCTGAGGAAAAAGGTCTTATGCCAGAAGGAATAACCCAGTCCATTAGAGAGATGTGCCAGAAATTTGGACTACCTGTTGACTATGAAAACTGGGATGTTGACAAGCTTTATCAGGCTTTGAATCATGATAAGAAAGCGCGTGGTAACACCTTGAAATTGGTCTTGGTACCAGAGCTTGGTTCAGCGACCATTCACCCAGTTTCTCTGGAAGAGATGAAAGACTACTTGGTAAAATAAGGAGAACGTATGAGATATTTAACTGCAGGAGAATCACACGGCCCCCGACTGACGGCTATTATTGAAGGAATTCCAGCGGGACTTCCTTTGACAGTAGAGGACATCAATGAGGATCTGAAACGCCGTCAGGGTGGCTACGGTCGTGGTGGTCGTATGAAGATTGAGAGTGACCAGGTTGTCTTTACTTCGGGCGTTCGTCACGGGAAGACGACAGGGGCTCCCATTACCATGGATGTCATCAATAAGGACCACCAAAAATGGCTGGATATCATGTCTGCAGAAGACATCGAAGACCGCCTGAAAAGCAAGCGGAAAATCACTCATCCTCGCCCAGGACATGCCGATTTGGTTGGGGGCATCAAGTACCGTTTTGATGACTTGCGAAATTCCTTGGAGCGATCATCTGCCCGTGAAACCACCATGCGAGTTGCAGTTGGGGCAGTAGCTAAACGTCTCTTAGCTGATCTAGATATGGAGATTGCTAACCATGTCGTGGTCTTTGGTGGCAAGGAAATCAATGTACCTGAAAATCTGACAGTTTCGGAGATTAAGGAACGAGCTGCTCAGTCTGAAGTTTCTATTGTCAATCAAGAACGAGAACAAGAAATCAAGGACTATATTGACCAAATCAAACGTGACGGTGATACCATCGGTGGGGTTGTGGAGACAGTCGTCGGAGGTGTTCCAGTTGGTCTTGGTTCCTATGTCCAATGGGACAGAAAATTGGATGCGCGATTGGCACAAGCAGTTGTTTCTATCAATGCCTTTAAAGGGGTGGAATTTGGTCTTGGATTTGAAGCTGGTTACCGCAAAGGCAGCCAAGTTATGGATGAAATTCTCTGGTCTAAAGAAGACGGCTATACTCGTCGTACCAATAATCTAGGTGGTTTCGAAGGTGGTATGACCAATGGGCAACCCATTGTTGTTCGTGGTGTTATGAAACCCATTCCCACTCTCTATAAACCACTCATGAGTGTGGATATCGAAACCCACGAACCATACAAGGCAACCGTGGAGAGAAGTGATCCGACCGCTCTTCCAGCAGCAGGTGTGGTCATGGAAGCTGTTGTGGCAACGGTTCTGGCACAAGAAATCCTTGAAAAATTCTCATCTGACAATCTAGAGGAATTAAAAGAGGCAGTTGCCAAGCACCGAGACTATACAAAGAACTATTAAGGAGTCCTTATGGCAAAAACCATCTATATAGCAGGTCTTGGTTTGATTGGTGCTTCGATGGCGCTCGGTATCAAGCGCGATCATCCTGATTATGAAATTTTGGGTTATAATCGCAGTCAGGCTTCGAGAGACATTGCCTTGGAGCGGGGGATGATTGACCGTGCGACGGATGATTTTGCCAGTTTCGCTCCTCTAGCAGATGTTATCATTCTGACCTTGCCAATCAAACAGACCATTGCTTTTATTAAGGAGCTGGCAGATTTAGACTTGAAAGAAGGCGTCATTATCTCGGATGCAGGCTCAACTAAGTCAGCCATCGTGGATGCGGCGGAGGAACATTTAGCTGACAAGTCAATTCGTTTTGTCGGGGCTCATCCCATGGCTGGTAGCCACAAGACAGGAGCTGCCTCTGCGGATGTTAATCTCTTTGAAAATGCCTATTATATATTCACACCTTCGAGTCTGACAAGTCTTGGCACGCTTGAGGAAATGAAGGATCTGTTTTCAGGCCTTCATGCTCGTTTTATCGAGATTGATGCCAAGGAGCATGATCGGGTGACTTCTCAGATTAGCCATTTTCCTCATATTCTGGCTTCCAGTCTCATGGAGCAGACAGCAGTTTATGCTCAAGAACATGAGATGGCAAGACGCTTTGCTGCGGGTGGTTTTCGAGATATGACTCGCATTGCGGAAAGCGAGCCAGGTATGTGGACTTCTATTCTATTGTCCAATAGTGAGACTATTCTAGATCGAATTGCGGATTTTAAGGAACGTTTGGAAGCGATTGGACAAGCCATCAGCAAGGGAGATGAAGAGCAAATCTGGAACTTTTTCAACCAAGCACGTGCGCAACGGCAGGCTATGGAAATCCATAAGCGTGGTGGTGTGGACAGTTCTTATGACCTCTATGTCGATGTTCCCGATGAAGAAGATGTTATCTTGCGGATTTTGGAATTACTTCGTGGGACTTCTTTGGTTAATATCCACATCAACGAAGAAAACCGTGAAGATGTTCACGGGATTCTACAAATTTCATTTAAAAATGCTCAAGATTTAGAACGAGCTGAATGCTTAATTACAGAAAATACAGACTATACAGTCGTCATCAAATAAGGAGAAAATCATGTCAAATATTTACGATAGTGCAAATGAACTTAGCCGTGGGTTACGTGAATTACCAGAATACAAGGCAGTTAAGGTAGCCAAAGATGCTATCCAAGCTGATGAACAAGCTAGCAAGATTTTTGCAGACTACCTCGCTTTCCAGCAAGAAATCCAAGTCATGGCGCAAACGGGACAAATGCCAGACGCCTCTTTACAAGAAAAGATGCAGTCTTTCAGCAAACAAATCCAAGAGAACGCTCTTTTGTCAGATTTCTTTGCTAAACAGCAACAATTGTCTATTTACTTGTCAGACATTGAAAAAATTGTCTTTGAACCTGTTTCAGAATTATTGAAATAGTATTTTATCTGTATAAAAGCCAGAAATTTCAGGAATTTCTGGCTTTTTTGTGATAAAATAAGAAAAAGTATTGCAAGTATGAGGTCAACTATGAAACTAAAAACAAACATTCGCCACTTACATGGCAGTATCCGGGTTCCAGGTGACAAGTCTATCAGCCACCGTTCGATTATTTTTGGAAGTTTGGCTGAGGGAGAAACTAAAGTTTATGATATTCTGCGTGGAGAGGATGTACTTTCAACCATGCAGGTTTTTCGTGACCTTGGTGTTGAAATTGAGGACAAAGATGGGATTATTACCATTCAAGGTGTAGGCATGGATGGCTTAAAAGCTCCGCAAAACGCCTTGGATATGGGAAATTCTGGCACCTTGATTCGCCTGATCTCAGGTGTCCTTGCTGGTGCAGACTTCGAAGTAGAGATGTTCGGAGACGACAGTCTTTCTAAACGTCCTATGGATCGTGTGACGATTCCACTGAAAAAAATGGGCGTTAGCATTTCAGGGAAAACTGAGCGAGACCTGCCCCCTCTTCGCTTAAAAGGGACGAAAAATTTAAAACCTATTCACTATGAGTTGCCAATCGCCTCTGCTCAGGTCAAGTCTGCCTTGATATTTGCAGCCTTGCAGGCTCAGGGGGAGTCCGTTATTATCGAGAAAGAATGTACTCGTAACCACACCGAAGATATGCTTCAGCAATTTGGTGGTCATCTAAGTGTAGACGGCAAGAAAATCACAGTTCAAGGACCACAAAAACTGATCGGACAAAAGGTAGTTGTTCCAGGAGATATTTCCAGTGCAGCCTTTTGGTTGGTCGCAGGTTTGATTGTTCCAAACTCTCGTGTGGTGCTGCAGAATGTAGGCATCAATGAAACGCGTACTGGTATTATTGATGTCATTCGTGCCATGGGAGGAAAACTAGAAATAACTGAAATTGATCCAATCGCTAAATCTGCTACCTTAATTGTCGAGTCTTCTGACTTAAAAGGAACAGAGATTGGTGGAGTCTTGATTCCCCGCTTGATTGATGAATTGCCTATTATTGCCCTTCTCGCGACACAAGCGCATGGTGCAACAGTCATTAAGGAGGCTGAAGAACTTAAGGTTAAGGAAACCGACCGCATTCAGGTGGTGGCTGACGCCTTAAATAGCATGGGAGCTAAAATCACACCGACGGCAGATGGGATGATTATCAAAGGGAAATCAGCCCTTCATGGCGCTAGAGTCAATACGTTTGGTGACCATCGAATTGGAATGATGACAGCCATTGCAGCCCTCTTGGTTGCTGATGGAGAAGTGGAACTTGACCGTGCCGAAGCCATCAATACCAGCTATCCTAGCTTCTTTGATGATTTGGAGACTTTGATTCATGGCTAAGGTATTACTCGGATTTATGGGGGCAGGCAAGTCGACAATTGCTAGAGAATTGGCCCCAGACTACATCGATATGGATTCCTTAATCGAGGAACATTTGGGAATGTCCATTGCGAATTTCTTCGCTGAAAAAGGAGAAGTGGCCTTTCGTCAAGTAGAGTCAGAAGTCCTAGCTGACTTACTAAAAACGGACCGAGTTGTGTCAACTGGCGGAGGAGTTGTCATTTCTCAGAGAAATCGTGACTTGCTCAAAACCAATCCTGATAACATCTATCTAAAAGCCGATTTTGAAACCCTCTACCAACGTATCGCAGCCGACAAGGACAATCAGCGCCCACTTTTTCTTAACAAAAGCAAGGAAGAACTGGCAACTATTTTCCAAGAAAGACAAGCTTGGTATGAGGAAGTAGCCAGTCGGGTTTTGGATGTGACCAAGTTAAGCCCAGAGGAAATTATAGAGGAACTGAGATGAAAATTGCCTATCTAGGTCCCAAGGGATCATTTTCGCATCATGTTGTGCAGACAGCCTTTCCCAAAGAGGAATTGCAGGCTTTTGCCAATATAACAGATGTCATCAAGGCCTATGAACAGGGCTTGGTGGACTATTCGGTGGTGCCAGTTGAAAATTCTATTGAGGGTAGCGTTCATGAAAGCTTGGATTATCTTTTTCATCAGGCTCGCATCCAAGCAGTTGCAGAAATCGTTCAGCCCATTCATCAGCAGCTGATGGCGGTTCCCGGTCAGTCAAAAATTGAGAAGATTTTTTCCCATCCTCAGGCTTTGGCTCAGGGAAAGAAATTCATCGATAAACACTATCCAGAGGCTCAAATCGAGGTGACTGCTAGTACCGCCTATGCAGCTCGATTTATTTCAGAACATCCAGATCAGCCTTATGCAGCTATTGCTCCTAAAAGTTCAGCTGAAGAATATGGCTTGGAATTAATTGCAGAGGATATTCAGGAAATGGAAGCCAATTTCACACGTTTTTGGGTGTTAGGGGCAGAGATACCGAAGATTCCTTTGAACTCGCAAGCTGAAAAAATGAGTTTGGCTTTGACCTTACCAGACAACTTACCTGGTGCTCTTTACAAGGCACTTTCGACCTTTGCTTGGAGAGGGATTGACTTAACAAAGATTGAAAGTCGCCCCCTTAAAACAGCCTTAGGAGAATACTTTTTCATTATCGATGTGGACTATAGTGACAAAGAACTGGTTCATTTTGCCAGACAAGAACTAGAGGCCATTGGGATCCAGCACAAGATACTGGGAACCTACCCGATTTTTACCATAACTGATTTAGAAAAGGAGAGTCAATGAGCAAAGAAAATCCTTTAAGTCATCACGAGCAGTTACGTTATGACTATCTCTTCAAAAATATTCATTACCTCAACGACCGTGAAAGGAGGGAGTTTGATTATCTGCAACAAAAAATGGCAGGTCCCAAGTCTGAAGTTCACCATTTCCAACAAGAAGAAAAAGAAGAATCTTGGGGTAGAGATATTGTTCTTCCGACTTATGGCGGTAGAAGCCGGTCTAAGAAACGTGAAAAGGTAGCTCCTCAACCTAAAGTCAAAAAGAAAAAGAGAAGAATTCGCTTCAAACGAATACTGATTTGGTTCCTGCTGTTGATTACTTGTGTGCTTTCAGGGATGATTTTTATGTTTCTTCGAGGGTTCCAGTCAGCAGCCAATCCAACAAATAAGCCAGCTGACGCCAAGGCAGCTCAAGTAGAGGTCTTTAACGGTCAGGATACCAAAGATGGTGTGAATATTTTAGTCATGGGGACAGATGGCCGTATCGGTCAAAATAGTGCAGAAACCCGTACTGACACGATCATGGTACTGAATGTCAGTGGATCGGATAAGAAGATTAAACTAGTCAGCTTTATGCGTGACAACTTAGTTTATATCGACGGATATAGTAAGATTGTAAATGGTCAGAAACAAACGGATAACAAACTAAATGTTGCCTATGAACTTGGGGAACAAGAAGGGCAAAAAGGGGCTGAAATGGTCCGCAAGGTTCTAAAAGACAACTTTGATTTGGATATTAAGTACTATGCCCTAGTTGACTTCCAGGCCTTTGCAACAGCTATTGATACCCTCTTCCCTGACGGAGTAACGATTGATGCTCAATTCTCAACATTGAATGGTCAACCTTTGACAGAAGCCACAGTTGGGGATGACCTTCATGCAACAGAGACAGAATCGCCAACCCAAACCATCAAAGTTGGAAAACAGCAGATGAATGGATCCACCTTGCTGAACTATGCTCGCTTCCGTGATGATGACGAGGGAGACTACGGCCGTACCAAACGTCAGCAACAAGTCATGTCAGCTGTTCTTGAGCAAATCAAAGATCCAACCAAGCTCTTTACGGGATCAGAGGCACTTGGAAAAGTCTTTGGAATGACATCAACAAATCTACCATATAGCTTCTTGTTGACCAATGGCTTATCTGTCCTAGAAGGTGCTCAAAATGGCATTGAAAGACTCACCGTCCCAGAACTTGGTGACTGGGTAGACGCTTATGATATCTATGGTGGACAAGGACTTCTAGTTGATCAAAATAAATACCAGACCAAACTCGCCCAAATGGGAATGAGATAGAATGCTATAAAAAAATCAAAGTTTGATCACTAGTGAAAAAGTGGTTTAGGCTTTGATTTTTCTTAGTATCTGATGGATTTTTAGGGCTTTTTTATGGTATAATAAAACGATATAACTCGTTATTGGACAGAAGAGGAGAGACATGAGTGATTTGAAAGCGATTCAGGCTCGTAGTCTGGAAATGGCTGAATATTTCGTCGCATTTTGTAAAGAACATGATTTGTTGTGCTATCTCTGTGGTGGTGGGGCTATTGGTGCCCTTCGTAATAAGGGCTTCATTCCTTGGGATGATGACCTAGACTTTTTCATGCCACGTAAGGACTACGAAAAATTAGCAGAACTATGGCCTCGTTATGCAGACGAGCGTTATTTCTTGTCAAAGAGTAACAAAGATTTTGTAGACCGTAACCTTTTTATTACCATTCGTGACAAGGAAACCACTTGTATCAAGCCTTATCAAAAGGATTTGGATTTGCCACACGGTTTGGCCTTGGATGTTTTACCTTTGGATTATTATCCTAAAAATCCAGCTGAGCGTAAGAAACAAGTTCGTTGGGCCCTGATTTATTCACTCTTTTGTGCGCAAACTATCCCAGAAAAGCATGGTGCAGTCATGAAATGGGGAAGTCGTATCTTACTCGGCCTGACTCCAAAATCTCTACGTTATCGCATTTGGAAAAAAGCTGAAAAAGAAATGACCAAGTATGGTCTGGCTGAGAGCGATGGAATTACGGAATTATGCTCAGGTCCTGGCTACATGCGAAACAAATACCCAATCGCATCTTTTGAAGACAATCTTTTTTTGCCATTTGAAGGAACTGAGATGCCCATCCCAGTCGGCTATGATGCCTATCTCAGCACTGCTTTTGGGGATTATATGACACCGCCACCAGCGGACAAGCAAGTACCGCATCATGACGCCATTATAGCAGACATGGACAAGAGCTACACAGAGTACAAGGGAGAATATGGAGCATGAAGGGAGAAAAAATAAGCGTTATCGTTCCAGTCTACAATGTAGAGGCGTATCTGGAGCGATGTGTGGAGTCGATTCTTCAACAGACTTATGCCCATTTTGAGTTAATCCTAATCAACGATGGTTCTACTGATTCTAGTGGACAGATCTGTGATCACTTAGCATCTCAGTATGAGAATATCAAGGTTTATCATATCGAAAATGCTGGTGTTTCAAATGCTAGAAATATGGGAATTCAGCTAGCGACGGGTTCTTGGGTTACCTTTATTGATAGCGATGATTTCGTTACCCAGGATTACCTAGCTACTTTAGCAAGTGCAGTTGAAGGGGTGAATGTAGGCTTTGTTATTGCTCCTCTGCACCATATCAAAAACGGCATTGTAACAGACATACCTTCACATTCTGGAAAAACAGAACTCTGGTCAACAGAAGAAACCATGAAGGAACTACTGATGACTACCAGAACATCATTTTTTCCAGTCGCAAAACTGTTTAAGAGAGACCTGCTTGCGGATGAAAAGTTTAATACCAATTATCACCTAGCTGAAGATGCCTTATTTTTAACTGAATTGTTACTAAAGACAAGATGCAGTTGCGTATTTATTGACAAACCTGTTTATTATTATGATCACCGTGAGGGAAGTGCAACAACATCTGTTAATCGACATGTATTTGACACGATAGAAGTTTATCAGCAAATAATTGCTCAAGTTTCACAAGCCTTCCCTAATTTAAAATACGAATTAATAAATAGAGAATGTTGGTCGTACATCACAGTTTACGATAAAATTATCTTTACTTCACGTGAAGAGTATCAAAAGGAGAAAGCTGAGCTGAGGACTTGGATTGTTCAGCACCGACGCGAAATATGGAAGGATGCTTATTTCACTACTTTTCGCAAGGTAGCGATCCTATCACTTGTCATTTCTCCATGGCTATATAAGAAAATTGTTGGATTAAAAAACTAATATCATGAGAAGGAGTTGAAAATGAATTTTTCAAAAATGGATGAATACTTTGAAAAATCAAAACTATGGATTGCGTATCTGTTTGTTTTTATTTCGATTTTAAGTATGAGTTCACTGGTTTATAAGATAGCAAATCCCCTCTATAAGGGATTGTCAGCGATTGTAGTGCTTTATATTTGCTATACCTTATTGTTTAAGTGGAAAGAAATCACAGTAGATCGCAAATTTCTATCCTTATTTGGACTCTTAGCTGGAAGTCATCTGCTATCAGCTATTTTCAATCGCTCTGGACATCTGATTGGAAATATGATTGAAATCCTCTTCATGGTAACCTATGTTTTATTATTTACCATGTTACAATCAGGGCAACTTAAAAAATTATTTGACTGGATTGCCTACACGGTTCAAATTGTATCTTTTTCTTCAGCAATTTTTGCGTTTGGTTTATTGGTAAGTAGAGTCCTTATCCTATTTAAGATTGGCGAACAATCTTATTACTATGGTGTCATGAATGGACGTCTGTGGGGGATTGTCAATCCAAATGCTAGTGCGATATTTTCATACATTAGCATTATTTTGGCTACGTATTTAATCCATAAAGGAAGTAAATATTCTGTTTATCTTAAACTGAACAATGTGATTCAATTCGTTTACTTCGCAACGATGCAAAGTCGAGGAGCCTTACTTTCTTTACTTCTCATGATTGGACTCTATAGTTTCTTTGCTACTAGAGGAAGTATCGTTAAACGATTCCTCACTTTTATAGTTGCTGGTTTGCTGATTACTGCAACTAATATTGGATTAAGCTATGTAACTTCAATCTATATCTCATCTGAAACTGCGACTGTCTTAGATTTAAACAAAGGACAATCCTATGCTGAAACAGATTCGTCTGTTACTAAGAAGAACGGTGAGCTACATCTGATCGAAACAACACCAAGTGGTAGAACCTATATCTGGAAAAATGCCATCAAGATGGGAAGTGCCAAACCAATTTTTGGTTATGGTGTACGAAATGTTCCAGATTACTACGCAGAATATTTCAGTAAATTTGAGATTCAAAACTCCCTTATCGGTGGGAATTTCCATAACATTTTTATGACCATATTTGTCAGTTCGGGAGTTCTAGGTTTGGTATCCTTCCTTCTTGTACTGGCTTATGTCATCAAGCGCTTTTTAACGTATTTGATTGTTTCCAAGAAAAATACTGATAAATTGATCATGATTCTTTTCTTCGGTATCTTGTTTGGTCAATTATTTGAAAGTCAGATTATGTATTCAACCAACTTTATTAATATCATCTTCTGGCTAGCAATTGGCTATGGACTCGTAGTCTGCAAACGAGATGAAGGAGTTCGGTACCAAGAAGTAACAGACGTCAATGAAATTCAAGAGATGGAACTTGGAATCATGGAGTATATTCATGAAGTTTGTCAGAAAATTGGAGTCAAGTATTTCTTAGCATATGGAAGTCTAATTGGTGCTGTACGCCATCAAGGATTTATCCCTTGGGATGATGACATGGATATCTGCATGTTACGAGAAGATTATGAAAAGTTGCAAGACTACCTTATCGCTAACCCTGATGAACGTTACGAGGTCATGTCTTATAAAAATAATCTCAACTATGTCTATCCCTTCATGAAAGTGCAGGATAACCATACTTACTTGCTGGAAGAAGCTGTTCGCATCGATTCGAATATGGGAATCTATGTAGATATTTTCCCTGTAGATGGCTACGAGGATGACGTACAATTTAAAAACAAGATGACGAAACTGATAAAGAAACGTCAATTGAATTGCTACACCTTTAAAGGCATTACCAATACGAAAAGTGTACTGAATTCACTGCTACGTTATGTGTCAGTTATTATTTTCTATTTCACCAATACAAACAAATACGTTGCCCAGATTGAAGAGCTTGCAAAATCCCGTAAAGTCTCAGATTATGAGCAAGTGGATTATCTTATCTACAAGGATATGAACAAACCAGTGTGGAGACGTGAATGGCTGGAACAAGTTACTACTGGAACATTTGAAGGTAAGGAATTTACCATTCCGAAAAACTATCATGAAATTTTGACCTCAGACTACGGAGACTATATGCAATTGCCACCGGTTGAACAAAGAGTATCTCATCATGATTTTAAATTATGGAAGATTGTTAAAAGGTCTAAATGACGGGATTGGGACTAAGAAACGTTTAAAAATATAGTCAAATTTAGGAGAATAGAACCTATGTCTGAAAGAACTTTAACTCTTGAAGAAATAAAGCAAGTAGAATTGGATATTTTAAAGTATCTATATGATCTTTGTGAACAACATCAAATCAAATACTTTATTGATTTTGGAACCTTACTAGGAGCTGTACGCCATAAAGGATTTATCCCCTGGGATGATGATACAGATATTTCCTTAGCGCGTGATGAATTTGAAAAACTGTACAAGGTTTTACAAAATGTAAATCATCCCTACTACAAATTGATTTCATTCAGAGAAACAAAGGGATATCCATACAGTTATATGAGAGTCTATGATGTAAGGACTCGTCGAGATGCTAACCTCGTAGACCCAACGGTCGTATTGGGAACTTGCGTTGACATTTTTCCATATGATGGTGTCGTCACAGAGGAAAGTGACCGTAAGAAAATGAAGCTCTACAAATATTTCATTCGCCTTTCTTCTTTGAATTTTAAAGGGATCAAGTCTGAGAATGGTGGACTTAAAAACCTCCCTCGTTATATGGGATCAGCTATTTTCCGCTTAACTTCCCCACAGCTATGGAATCAAAAATTAGAGAGCCTTGCTTTGAAGTATAGTGTAGATCAAGCAACAGATCTTACTTGTACTATCTATGACCCTTATTATCCAAATGGTATAAAAAAAGAATGGCTCTATGATTTGATTGATATGCCTTATGAAGATATTGTGGTCAAGGTTCCGAGAAAATACCATGAAATACTTGTCTACGAATTTGGAGAAAACTATATGACTCCACCACCTATTGAGCAACAAGTCCCAGGAGGGGATAAAAACTACTGGATTGATTAAATTTTTAAAAGTTGTTTATTGTTAAGATAAAGGAGTTTTCAAGGTGAAAAATAAATGGTTATTAAAATCAGTCAGCTATAGTGTTCTCGCATTTTTTCTATTACTGATTCAGTTATCGCAAGGAGTAGATGCAGATACCATCTCTGCAGGTTCGGGCAATCGTATCCATTTCATAAATACTAAAGCAAAATCTGGGAGTGATGCCATCCTTCTGGAAAGCAATGGTCACTATGCTTTGATTGATATGGGTGAAGACTATGATTTCCCTGATGGGAGTGACTCACGCTATCCAAGCCGCTGGGGAATTTCCATGAGAAATTATCAAGTATTGGAGGATCGATTGATTCGCCACTTGGATCGAATAGGTGTAAAAAAATTAGATTTTATTATAGGAACTCATGTTCATAGTGACCATATTGGTGGAGCGGACGAAATACTCAATCGATATCAAGTCGGTAAGTTTTATTTGAAAAAATATTCAGATGATCGGATTACAGCAAACTGGGGACTATGGGATAATCTTTTCAATTATGATAATGCTTTGAGAGCAGCTCAAAAACGAGGAGTTACTCTTATCCAGAATATTTCAGATGAGGATAGCCACCTAAAATTAGGTGATATGGATATCCAACTCTACAACTATAAGAATGAATATGATGCTGACGGGAATCTGAAAAAAGTTCGAGATGATAACTCCAACTCCATTGTTTCAGTAGTGACTGTGGCAGGAAAGAGAATCTATCTTGGTGGAGATTTGGATAATGAAGAAGGAGCAGAAGATAAGTTAGGTCCAGTTATCGGCAAGGTTGATATGATGAAATGGAACCACCATTATGATGCGACAATTTCAAATACGATTAATTTCCTTGAAAACTTATCACCAAAAATGATTATTCAGACAACTGGTGGAGATATTAATGTTGCTTCAACCAGAGAATACCTTCAGAAGAAAAATATTCAGGTTCTTCATGCTGCGAGCCAAACTCAAGATGCTACCGTTTTTGATATTAGCGATAAAGGATTTGCTAATGTTTCAAATACCTTCCCTGATATCCCTGTAGTTGACGAAAAATGGTATCAAGAAGATGGTTATTGGAAATATCGTTTGACTGACGGAGAAATGGCTATCGGCTGGAGAGAGATTGGCGGAGCCACTTACTTCTTTAATGGAAAAGGACAAATGCAAGCAGGTCGCTGGCTTCACCTTAACGACGACCGGGGAGAAAATGCTAAAGGGAATGATTACTATCTGAACCAAAATGGTAAAATGCAAACTGGTGGTTGGTTCAAACTAGACGACTCTTGGTATTATATCCAATCAAATGGTGCTAGACGATTTAGCGAGCTCTCTGAAATTGGAGGGAAAAAGTATCTCTTTGCGGCAGATGGCAAGATGCTAACAGGACATCAAGTCTATAATGGCAAGAAGATGTTCTTTAGCGAAAGTGGTGCACTCCAAACAGCAGGTAAGCCTTCAACTTGGCAAAAGATTGATTCAAATTGGTATTTCTATGATGAGGATGGGCTAAAGACCGTTGGTAAAAAGAATATCAATGGAAGCACATACTACTTTAATCAAGAAGGTGTCATGCAAACTGGCTGGGTCTTTGTTGATGGTCAATGGAACTATTTTGCAAGTTCTGGAGCTATGAAAACCGGTTGGGTCAAGGATCAGGAAACATGGTATTATCTGGATAAAGATGGCATCATGTTAACTGGCAGACAAGATATAAATGGTGTTCGTTACTATTTGAATGCTAGTGGTGCCATGCATACTGGCTGGAAGTGGCAAGACAATAGCTGGTACTTCTATACGAACTCAGGTGCTATGAAAATTGGTTGGTTGAAAGATAAAGAATCATGGTATTATTTGGATCCAGAAACTGGTATTATGGCTGTAGGATCTAAAGAGATTGACGGTAAGAACTATTTCTTCAGCTCTGCAGGTACTATGCAAGTTGGATGGCAGTGGTCAAATGATTCTTGGCATTACTACGCTACGTCGGGCGCACTCCAAAATGGTTGGTTGAAAGATGGTGACGCCTGGTATTATCTTGAAGGTAAGGAAGGCGTTATGTTAGTCGGCCTCCATCAAGTAGATGGTAAGCAATATTACTTTAGCAAATCTGGTGCCATGCAAACTGGCTGGAAATGGTTTGATAATCATTACCGTTACTTTGAATCAAATGGAGCCATGAAAACTGGTTGGATAAAAGACAAGGGCGTCTGGTATTATCTAAATCCTGAAGATGGCATCATGTTGGTTGGCCTTCATAAAGTAAATGGTGATCATTATTACTTTGATGAATCAGGAGCTATGCAAACAGGTTGGAAACAGCTTGATGGTAATTGGTACTATTTCCAAGCTAATGGTTCTTTGTTGAAGAACGCAACAACACCTGATGGTTACAAAGTAAACGAAGAAGGAATCTGGAAACAGGCTGTTGCTGCTGTAAATAGCGATGCAGTCAAGCCAGAACAGAAACAAGAAGCTAATTCCTCTATTGTTGAACAACCTAAACAAGATTCAAATCTAGAAGCCAACGCTTCTGATAAGAAAGAAAACGAATAAAGAAGAAATCCCCTACTGGCAATTAATTTATCAGTAGGGGATTTTTTTAATTTCGTTTTAATTTAGCAAGTACAAGGTTCAGTGCATAGTGGAGTGTTTTGTCTTTGGTGATAAAGAGGGTCAAGAGGTAATAGATACCACAAGTTGACACGGTAGAAAGAACCATGAGAATCATATTAAAGTTTACTGTGTAGGAATGGATTTGGAAAATCATCTTGAAAATATAGAAGATTGGGATAAAACCAAGGGATATGAGGCTATAACGTGTTAAGGTTATAAAAATTTCTTTTAAACTAATCAGTTGGTGTTTCTTGATAAAATGAATTTCAAGTAAAACAACGATAGTTTCTGCGATAATGGTCGTAGCGATGTAATACTCAGGTGCAAAAATATTATTGAAATACAAGATGCTATTTAATAGTATATTGGCACCACCACCAAGGAAGTAGAAGGCAGTTAAGCGATTTTCATGGTCGTTGATAAAGATAATCTGTTTACCAAGAATCAACTCAATAGCCCAAATGATGGTACGAAAAGCGAAGACGCTAGTTACGATACCCGCTTCAAGATATTTTTCAGAAGAATAAATAACAGTTGCGTACCGTCCCAATATCATAATCCCGATACTAGTTGGAACCATAAGGAAATAGAATAAGGATGCCGCTTGATTCACGAGATAATTATAGGACTTGTAATCCTTTTTACCGAGATAGTAGCCAAGGCGTGGAATACTGACGTTGATAGCTCCGCTCAAGACACTGGCAATCAACATGACGATACTATAGGCAATTGTATAATAAGAAATATAGTTTTCATCTGGTCCCTTGGTGATAAACATTCTATCTAGCAAGGTGTAAAGCATATTAGCGTTTGCTAAGAGAAGCATAGTGAAGAGCGGTTTAGAAGCTTTGACTAATTCGACGAAACCGATCTTAACAAAAGAAACTTCTCTCTTAATCCAAAGAAAACTGAGCAGGTAGTTGAGGATAGTGGTCGCTGTCATAACGATAGCATAAGGAACGATATCATCTGCTGTTTTAACGAAGGCGAAGATAGCGACCAGCATGGTAATTCGAATAATTAACGTTTTGTAGAGGATGAAGGCATAATTTTCATAAGCCTCGTTCATCCATTCGATATTGAGAAATTGGAAGAGTGCTTGAGCCCCTAGGATGTAGTAGAGGACTTTCAGATTCTCAATGCTGGTGTCAAAGAAGATAATGAGGAAGTAGATACCAGTGGTCAGGAGAGAGGTGAAAACCGAGATATAAAACAACTTAGAAAAGACGTAGTTGATTTTATTCTTGTCATCCTTGACCTTACTAATAGCTCGAATCCCGTAGTTGTATATTCCAAAGGCAGCTAGTGGAATAACGAAACTTGCCCAGGTATTGGCTATATTGAAATAACCGTAATTGGATTTGCTGAGAATCCGCGTCAGATAAGGATTGGTTATCAGTGGAAAAACGATATTGAGAATATTGACCAGCAAGCTGGCCAAGGCATTTACTTTTATATTTTTCATTGAACTTTCTTTCTTAAATCTAAAATCATATCTAGTATTATATCACATTCTTGCTTCATTCTTTTGATAAAATCGTAAAAATCTAGTATAATAGATAGACTGAAAGTATGAGGTTACTAGATATGAAGATGAAACAAATTAGTGATACAACACTGAAAATCACGATGACTTTAGATGATTTGATGGATCGGGGAATGGAAATCGCAGACTTTCTCGTTCCTCAGGAAAAAACCGAAGAGTTTTTCTATGCTATTTTAGACGAGTTAGAGATGCCTGACAATTTCTTGGATAGTGGCATGCTGAGTTTCCGTGTGACACCAAAACCTGATAAGGTGGACGTCTTTGTGACCAAGTCCAAGATTGACCAAAATTTGGATTTTGAAGATTTGGCGGATCTACCAGACATGGAAGAATTAGCCCAAATGTCGCCAGATGAATTTCTCAAAACCTTGGAAAAGAGCATTGCAGATAAGACCAAGGACGATATTGAGGCCATCCAATCTCTAGAGCAGGTCGAAGCAAAGGAAGAAGAGCAAGAGCAGGCAGACAAGGAGACGGAGAATAAGAAAGAACCTTACATCTACTACATCCTGCGCTTTGCAAGCCTTTCTGACTTGGTTGCTTTTGCAAAGACGGTTAACTACCAGATGGAAACATCTGAACTCTATAAGATGAATGGGCACTACTATTTGACAATCTTAGTCGATGTAGAAAATCATCCTAGTCCATATCCAGCCTGGCTCTTGGCTCGTATGCATGAGTTTGCAGACGACAGTGACATCAGTCGTTCAGTCTTGCAAGAGTATGGGCAAATATTGATTAACCATGACGCAGTTCTCGGTCTGAAAAAGATTCGTTCATAATTTTTAAAATCAATTTTCATTTATCAAGAAAGACGAATCATGGGATTCGTTTTTTCTTTACTAGACTGAAATAGTGATTTACTATAATAGGAATTTTCACAAAATTCTGTTATAATGGCTATATCAGAAAATTTCTAGGAGACAAACATGACAGTTAAAATTGCTTTACTTGGATTTGGTACCGTTGCAAGTGGCGTGCCTTTCCTCCTAAAGGAAAATGGAGAAAAAATCGTTCAGTCAGCTCATTCAGAGATTGAAGTAGCCAAGGTATTGGTCAAGGATGAAGATGAAAAGAACCGCTTGCTTGCAGCAGGAAATGACTTTAACTTTGTAACCAATGTAGATGATATTTTAGCAGACAAGGACATTACAATCGTAGTGGAGTTGATGGGGCGTATCGAACCAGCTAAAACCTTTATCACTCGTGCCCTGCAAGCTGGGAAACACGTTGTTACTGCTAATAAGGATCTTTTGGCTGTCCATGGAGCAGAATTGCTAGAAATCGCTAAAGAGCATAACGTAGCACTTTACTACGAAGCGGCAGTAGCTGGTGGGATTCCAATTCTTCGTACCTTAGCAAATTCATTGGCTTCTGATAAAATCACGCGCGTTCTTGGTGTCGTTAACGGAACTTCTAACTTTATGATGACCAAGATGGTGGAAGAAGGCTGGTCTTATGATGACGCTCTTGCGGAAGCACAAAGACTAGGATTTGCAGAAAGCGACCCTACAAATGACGTGGATGGGATTGACGCAGCCTACAAGATGGTGATTTTGAGCCAGTTTGCTTTTGGTATGAAGGTTGCCTTTGACGATGTAGCCCACAAGGGAATCCGCAATATCACACTAGAAGACGTAGCTGTAGCCCAAGACCTGGGTTATGTAGTGAAATTGGTTGGTTCTATCGAGGAAACTCCTTCAGGTATTGCTGCAGAAGTGACTCCAACCTTCCTTCCTAAAGTGCACCCGCTCGCTAGTGTGAATGGGGTAATGAACGCAGTCTTTGTGGAGTCTATCGGCATCGGTGAGTCTATGTACTACGGACCAGGTGCGGGTCAAAAACCAACTGCAACAAGTGTTGTAGCGGACATTGTCCGTATCGTTCGTCGCTTGAATGATGGTACCATCGGTAAAGACTTCAACGAATATAGCCGTGACCTAGTCTTGGCAAATCCAGAAGATGTTAAAGCTAATTACTACTTCTCAATCTTGGCTCCAGACTCAAAAGGTCAGGTCTTGAAATTGGCTGAGATTTTCAACGCTCAAGATATTTCCTTCAAGCAAATCCTCCAAGATGGCAAAGAGGGTGACAAGGCGCGTGTAGTGATTATCACTCATAAGATTAATAAATCACAACTTGAGAATGTTTCAGCTGAGTTGGCCAAAGCTTCAGAATTTGACCTCTTGAATACCTTCAAGGTGTTAGGAGAATAGGATGAAGATTATTGTACCTGCAACCAGTGCCAATATCGGGCCAGGTTTTGATTCGGTCGGTGTAGCTGTAACCAAGTATCTTCAAATTGAGGTTTGTGAAGAACGGGATGAGTGGTTGATTGAACACCAGGTTGGCAAATGGATTCCACATGACGAGCGTAATCTCTTGCTCAAGATTGCCTTGCAAATTGCGCCAGACTTGCAACCGAGACGCTTGAAAATGACCAGTGATGTTCCCTTGGCGCGTGGTTTGGGTTCTTCTAGCTCTGTTATTGTTGCTGGGATTGAACTAGCTAACCAACTGGGCAATCTCAACTTATCTAACCACGACAAATTGCAGTTGGCTACCAAGATTGAAGGACATCCTGACAATGTAGCTCCAGCAATTTACGGCAATCTCGTTATTGCAAGTTCTGTTGAAGGAAATATTTCAGCGATTGTAGCTGACTTCCCAGAGTGTGATTTTCTAGCTTATATTCCCAACTATGAATTACGCACTCGCGATAGCCGCGGTGTCCTTCCTAAGAAATTGTCCTACAAGGAAGCTGTTGCAGCTAGTTCTATCGCCAATGTGGCCGTTGCAGCCTTGTTAGCAGGAGATATGGTGACAGCTGGTCAAGCAATCGAGGGGGACCTCTTCCACGAGCGTTATCGTCAAAGTCTGGTCCGTGAATTTGCGACGATTAAGCAAGTAGCTAAAGAGAATGGTGCCTATGCAACCTATCTCTCTGGTGCCGGACCGACAGTGATGGTCTTGGCTTCTCACGACAAGATGCCAGCGATTAAGGCAGAATTGCAAAAGCAGTCTTTCAAAGGCAAACTTCATGATTTGAAAGTTGATACCCAAGGTGTCCGTGTCGAAACAAAGTAAAGAAATAGAAGATAGGATGGGGAAACTCTTGATTAGAGGGCTTCCTATCCTTTTTTTGAAAAGAAGTTGATACTCAATGAAAATCGAAGAGCAAACTAGGAGCTAGCCGCAGGTTGCTCAAAACAGTGTTTTGAGGTTGTGGATAGAACTGACGAAGTTAGCTCAAAATACTGTTTTGAGGTTGAAGATGTAAGCTGACGTGCTTTGAAGAGATTTTCGAAGAGTATTAGTTAAAAACTTGATAAAGGAGAAATAAAGATGTCAGAAATTTATCTAGCAGGTGGTTGTTTTTGGGGCCTAGAGGAGTATTTTTCACGAATTTCTGGGGTGCTAGCAACCAGTGTCGGCTACGCTAATGGGCAAGTCGAAACGACCAATTACCAGCTACTCAAGGAAACAGACCATGCAGAGGCTGTTCAAGTGATTTATGATGAGAAAGCAGTGTCACTTAGAGAGATTTTGCTTTATTATTTCCGTGTCATTAATCCCTTGTCTATTAACCAGCAGGGGAATGACCGTGGTCGCCAATATCGAACTGGGATTTACTATCAGGATGAAGCAGACTTGCCAGTTATCTACACAGTGGTGCAGGAGCAGGAGCGTATGCTTGGTCGAAAGATTGCAGTAGAGGTGGAGAAACTTCGCCACTACATTTTGGCTGAAGACTACCATCAAGACTATCTCAAGAAAAATCCTTCAGGTTACTGTCATATCGATGTCACAGATGCTGAGAAGCCATTGATTGACGCAGCCAACTATGAAAGGCCTAGTCAAGAGGTGTTAAAGGAAAGCTTAACTGAAGAGTCTTATCGTGTCACCCAAGAAGCTGCTACAGAGGCGCCGTTTAGTAATGCTTATGACCAAACTTTTGAAGAAGGGATTTATGTAGACATCACGACGGGTGAGCCACTCTTTTTCGCCAAGGATAAGTTTGCTTCAGGTTGTGGTTGGCCAAGTTTTAGCCGTCCGATTTCTAAGGAATTGATTCACTATTACAAGGATTTGAGCCATGGAATGGAGCGAATCGAGGTTCGTTCTCGGTCAGGAAATGCTCACTTGGGTCATGTCTTTACAGATGGACCTCAGGAGTTAGGTGGCCTGCGTTACTGTATTAATTCTGCTTCCTTACGTTTTGTGTCCAAGGACGAGATGGACGAAGCAGGATATGGCTATCTATTACCTTACTTAAACAAATAAAACAGAGAGGGTGGGCGCTTCCCACTTTCTTCATTTCCAGAATAAGAATAGAAGGGACTTATGAAACACTTACTATCTTACTTCAAACCCTACATCAAAGAGTCGATTCTAGCACCCTTGTTCAAGCTGCTAGAAGCTGTTTTTGAACTCTTGGTTCCCATGGTGATTGCTGGGATTGTTGACCAGTCCTTGCCCCAGAGAGATCAAGGACACCTCTGGATGCAGATTGGCCTGCTCCTTATCTTTGCAGTGATTGGCGTTTTAGTGGCCTTGATAGCCCAGTTTTACTCAGCCAAGGCAGCGGTTGGATTCGCCAAGGAATTGATAAACGACCTCTATCGTCATATTCTTTCCCTACCCAAGAACAGCAGAGATCGTTTGACAACTTCTAGCTTGGTGACCCGCTTGACTTCGGATACCTACCAGATACAGACTGGGATCAATCAATTCCTGCGCCTCTTTTTGCGAGCGCCTATTATCGTCTTTGGGGCTATCTTTATGGCCTATCGCATCTCGGCTGAGCTGACTTTCTGGTTTTTAGTTATGGTTGTCATTTTGACGATTGTCATTGTCGGGTTATCTAGACTTGTCAATCCTCTCTACAGCAGTCTCAGAAAGAAAACGGATCAGCTGGTTCAGGAAACGCGCCAGCAATTGCAAGGCATGCGGGTTATTCGTGCTTTTGGTCAGGAAAAACGAGAGTTACAAATTTTTCAAACTCTTAACCAAGTTTATGCTAGATTGCAAGAAAAAACAGGCTTCTGGTCTAGTTTATTAACACCTCTGACCTATCTGATTGTTAATGGAACTCTTCTCGTCATCATCTGGCAGGGCTATATTTCAATTCAAGGAAGTTTACTCAGTCAAGGTGCCCTCATTGCCCTCATCAACTATCTCTTGCAAATCTTGGTGGAATTGGTTAAGCTCGCCATGCTGATCAATTCCCTCAACCAGTCCTACATCTCAGCCAAGCGAATCGAGGAAGTCTTTGACGAGGCTCCAGAGGATATTTTTTCAGAATTAGAACAAAAACAAGCTACCAGCGATAATGTTTTACAAGTCCAAGAATTAACCTTTACCTATCCTGATGCCGCCCAGCCTTCTCTGAGAAACATTTCCTTTGATATGAAGCAAGGGCAAATCCTTGGTATCATCGGAGGAACTGGTTCTGGTAAATCAAGCTTGGTGCAAGTCTTACTTGGTCTTTATCCGGCAGACAAGGGAAGTATTGATCTTTATCGAAATGGACGTAGTCCTCGTAATCTTGAGCAATGGCGGTCTTGGATTGCCTATGTGCCCCAAAAGGTCGAACTCTTTAAGGGAACTATTCGTTCCAACTTGACTTTGGGTTTCAATCGAGAAGTGTCTGACCAGCAACTCTGGCAGGCCTTGGAGATTGCGCAAGCTAAGGATTTTGTCAGTGAAAAGGAAGGACTTTTGGATGCCCTAGTTGAGGGAGGAGGGCGAAATTTCTCAGGCGGACAAAAACAAAGGCTATCTATTGCCCGAGCAGTCTTGCGTCAAGCTCCATTTCTCATCCTAGATGATGCGACCTCGGCCCTCGACACCATCACCGAGTCAAAGCTCTTGAAAGCTATTAGAGAAAATCTGCCAAATACGAGCTTAATCTTGATTTCTCAACGGACTTCGACACTTCAGATAGCTGACCAGATTCTCCTTTTGGAAAAAGGTGAGCTCCTAGCTGTTGGCAATCACGAGGACTTGATGAAAACTAGCCAAGTCTATCGCGAAATCAATGCATCTCAACATGGAAAGGAGGACTAGCATGAGACGACAAACCGCAAACCAGACGCTCAAACGTTTAGCCGTAGATTTAGTAAGCCATCCTTTTCTCCTTTTCCTTGCCTTTCTAGGAACTATTGCCCAAGTTGCTTTATCGATCTACCTACCTATCTTGATTGGGCAGGTCATTGACCAGGTCCTAGTAGCTGATTCTTCACCAGTTTTTTGGCAGATTTTTATCCAGATGATCTTGGTGGTTATAGGAAATACACTGGTACAATGGGCCAATCCTCTTCTTTATAATCGTCTAATCTTCTCTTATACCAAAGACTTGCGAGAGAGAATCATTCATAAGCTCCATCGGTTACCGATTGCTTTTGTGGATCGGCAGGGCAGTGGAGAGATGGTTAGTCGTGTGACCACAGACATAGAACAGCTGGCAGCCGGCTTAACCATGATTTTCAATCAATTTTTCATTGGTGTTTTGATGATTTTGGTTAGTATTCTAGCCATGCTCCAAATTCATCTCCTCATGACCCTCTTGGTCTTGCTGTTGACGCCCCTGTCCATGGTGATTTCACGCTTTATTGCCAAGAGATCTTATCACCTCTTCCAGAAGCAAACGGAGACGAGAGGAATTCAGACTCAGTTGATTGAAGAGTCTCTTAGCCAGCAAACTATTATCCAGTCCTTCAATGCTCAAACAGAGTTTATCCAAAGACTGCATGTGGCTAATGCCAACTATGCAGGCTATTCTCAGTCAGCCATCTTTTATTCATCAACGGTTAATCCTTCAACTCGCTTTGTCAACGCACTCATTTATGCTCTTCTTGCTGGAGTAGGAGCTTATCGAATCATGATGGGGTCCACCTTGACCATCGGACGTTTAGTGACTTTTTTGAATTACGTCCAACAGTACACCAAGCCCTTTAATGATATTTCTTCTGTTCTAGCCGAATTGCAAAGTGCTCTCGCTTGCGCAGAGCGCGTCTATGCTGTCTTAGAAAGTCCTGAGGTAGCTGAAACAGGTAAGGAAGTATTGACCAGTGACCAAGTCAAGGGAGCTATTTCCTTTAAGCATGTTTCTTTTGGCTACCATCCAGAAAAAATCTTGATTAAGGACTTATCCATCGATATCCCAGCTGGTAGCAAGGTAGCCATCGTTGGTCCGACAGGTGCTGGTAAGTCAACTCTTATCAATCTCCTCATGCGTTTTTATCCTATTAACTCGGGAGATATCTTGCTAGACGGTCGTTCCATTTACGACTATACCCGAGCGTCATTGAGACAGCAGTTTGGCATGGTGCTCCAGGAAACCTGGCTCAAGCAAGGAACCATTCATGATAATATTGCCTTTGGAGATCCTGATGCCAATCGGGAGCAAGTGATTGCTGCTGCAAAGGCAGCCAATGCAGACTTTTTCATCCAACAGTTACCACAGGGATATGATACTAAGTTGGAAAATGCAGGAGAATCACTATCTGTCGGCCAAGCCCAGCTCTTGACCATCGCCCGAGTCTTTCTAGCTATTCCCAAGATTCTTATCTTAGACGAGGCGACTTCCTCCATCGATACACGGACAGAGGTGCTAGTACAGGATGCCTTTGCTAAACTCATGAAGGGACGTACAAGCTTTATCATTGCTCACCGTTTGTCAACTATTCAGGATGCGGATTTGATTCTTGTCTTGGTAGATGGTGACATTGTTGAGCATGGTAACCATCATGACCTCATGGCTAGAAAGGGCAAGTATTACCAAATGCAAAAAGCTGCGGCTTTTAGCTCTGAATAATCCTTTCTATTTTAAAATCTTATGAACGAAAAAAGTTGCCTTCGGGTGACTTTTTTGTTACAATAGCTAGAAAAATCATGGTCTTAGAAGGAGAAAATAATGAAAGTCTATCAGCATGTAAATATCGTGACTTGTGACCAAGATTTCCATGTTTATTTGGATGGTATCTTAGCCATTAAGGACTCCCAAATTGTCTATGTCGGTCAAGAGAAGCCAGAGATTTTAGAACAAGCTGAGCAGATTATAGACTATCAGGGAGCCTGGATCATGCCTGGTTTGGTTAATTGCCATACCCATTCTGCTATGACAGGCTTGCGAGGGATTCGGGATGATAGTAATCTCCATGAATGGCTCAATGACTATATCTGGCCTGCAGAAGCAGGATTTACTCCCGACATGACTACCAAGGCAGTCAAAGAAGCTCTGACAGAGATGCTCCAGTCAGGAACAACAAGCTTCAACGATATGTATAATCCCAATGGTGTGGATATTGAGCAAATTTATCAGGCAGTTAAGGCTTCCAAGATGAGTTGTTATTTCTCACCGACCCTCTTTTCTTCAGAGGCAGAAACAACTGCTGAGACTATAAGCAGAACACGATCCATTTTAGAAGAAATCTTAGGATATGAAAACCCAAATTTCAAGGTTATGGTAGCCCCTCATTCTCCCTACAGCTGTAGTAAAGATTTACTGGCAGAAAGCTTAGAACTGGCAAAAGAGCTGGACATTCCCATCCATATCCATGTGGCGGAGACCAAGGAGGAATCAGGAATTATCCTGAAACGTTACGGCAAACGCCCCCTCGCCTTTCTTGAAGAACTAGGTTACTTAGATCATCCGTCTGTTTTTGCTCATGGGGTTGAGTTAAACGAGAGAGAAATTGAACGCTTGGCAACTTCTCATGTGGCTATCGCCCACAATCCTATTAGTAACCTCAAACTGGCCTCAGGGATCGCTCCAATCATCCAACTGCAAAAAGCAGGAGTAGCAGTCGGAATTGCGACTGACTCTGTTGCTTCCAATAATAATCTAGATATGTTTGAGGAAGGACGGACCGCAGCTCTCTTACAGAAAATGAAGAGTGGAGATGCCAGCCAGTTTCCAATCGAGATAGCCCTTAAGGCACTGACAATCGAAGGAGCTAAGGTTCTAGGAATGGAAAAGCAGATAGGAAGTCTAGAAGTCGGAAAGCAGGCAGATTTTCTCGTTATTCAACCACAAGGAAAAATCCATCTTCAACCTCAGAAAAATATGCTCTCTCATCTGGTTTATGCTGTCAAATCCAGTGATGTTGATGATGTTTATATCGCTGGAGAACAGGTGGTTAAGCAAGGCAAAGTTTTGACAGTAGAGATTTAAAAAAATTTAAAAAAAGTTTGCAAAAATCTTGCATTCTTTTTTTGTCTATGCTATACTTATATACGGTTTGAAAAAACTGCCTAAGACAGTAGGGGAGCTCGACTCATAAAGATCCTACCGAGGACAAAACGTATCATGTAAAAAGAAGCGTATTGTACTTTCGTGTCTAGGTTTGGGCGCGTTTTTCTTTTGGAAAAATTCCCCAAGCAAAATAATTACGGAGGTGAACACACTAATGAGTGAAGCAATTATTGCTAAAAAAGCGGAACTAGTTGACGTAGTAGCTGAAAAAATGAAAGCTGCTGCATCTATCGTCGTTGTAGACGCTCGTGGTTTGACAGTTGAGCAAGATACAGTTCTTCGTCGTGAGCTTCGTGGAAGCGAAGTTGAGTATAAAGTCATTAAAAACTCAATCTTACGTCGTGCAGCTGAAAAAGCTGGTCTTGAAGATCTTGCATCAGTATTTGTTGGACCATCTGCAGTAGCATTTTCTAACGAAGATGTTATCGCACCAGCGAAAATCTTGAACGATTTTGCTAAAAACGCTGAAGCACTTGAAATCAAAGGTGGTGCAATCGAAGGCGCTGTCGCATCTAAAGAAGAAATCGTTGCTCTTGCAACTCTTCCAAACCGCGAAGGACTTCTTTCTATGCTCCTTTCTGTACTTCAAGCTCCAGTGCGCAACGTTGCTCTTGCAGTCAAAGCGGTTGCAGACAACAAAGAAGACGCAGCTTAATCTTAAGCTACGCGGCGTAGCCTAGCTACGGAAAAATTATTATAAAATTTAAAACTTATTTGGAGGAAATAACAATGGCATTGAACATTGAAAACATTATTGCTGAAATTAAAGAAGCTTCAATCCTTGAATTGAACGACCTTGTAAAAGCTATCGAAGAAGAATTTGGTGTAACTGCAGCTGCTCCTGTAGCTGTTGCTGCAGCTGGTGCTGCTGACGCTGGTGCTGCTAAAGACTCATTTGACGTTGAGTTGACAGCTGCTGGTGACAAAAAAGTTGGCGTTATCAAAGTTGTACGTGAAATCACTGGTCTTGGACTTAAAGAAGCTAAAGAACTTGTTGATGGTGCACCAGGTGTCATCAAAGAAGGCGTTCCAACTGCAGAAGCTGAAGAAATCAAAGCTAAATTGGAAGAAGCTGGAGCTTCAGTTACTCTTAAATAAGAGGCATATACCAATTAGAATTCGGAATACTATAGTATCAGCCTTTTAGAATCGTGAACACATTTTAGAAACTGATAAATTAATTTAGTTTCCTGCCAAAAACCCTACCAAAAATTAATTTGGCAGGGTTTTTATTTTTAATAAAATTATTTTGGAGAACAGTTGAATATTGTTCTCCTTTTTTTATTTTCTGGAGGGAAAATGACAAAAGAATTACAATCATCACGCTATATTGTCATTTCATTTCATTTTTAGTACGTGAAATGGGAATTGACATTGTTGAAGCCATATCTCTTATGGCTGAATTAGAAAAAAGTGGCTTGATTCTATTGGAATCAAGTGGAGATTTAATACTCAAAGAACTTGGAGGAGCGCTATGAAACGAATTACCGCAAATCAATACCAAACTTCAGAACGGTATTATAAATTACCTAAAATTCTTTTTGAAGATGAGAAATATATGGATATGAAACTAGAAGTAAAGGTGGCTTACTCTATTTTAAAAGATCGTCTAGAATTATCTCTCAATCGTGGTTGGATAGATGAAGAAGGCGCGGTCTATTTAGTATTTTCTAATTCTAAACTGATGAGGCTGTTAGGTTGTTCGAAGTCCAAATTACTGTCCATCAAAAAGACTCTTAAAGAATATGACTTAATTGATGAAGTTCAACAGTCTTCAAGTGAGAAAGGAAGACTAGCTAATAAGATTTATTTAGGGGAATTATCTTCTACCCCAGTATCTATTTCTGACAGGACTAGTGTTAAAAAAAGACTAGGGCAGGTTGAAAATGAAACGGCCCCCGTCTCATATTCAGCCCCTAGTGAGACTGAAGTTAGTGAGACTAAATATAGTGAGACTGATTCTTTATTTAGTGAGGATGAGGAGGATAGGAATACTCAACCTATCTTGAAAAGAAAAGTAGAAAAGGTCACAAAATATGATCGAGATTATATTTGGGGATTGGTGCAAGATCAATTTAGACGAGAGGGTTTTTCTGAAACAGCCAGTGAAATTGCTATGACTGATTTTGAGAGAATCTATCAGTGTGCTCTTGACAATGTTCGCTTTGTTAGACGTGCGGAAGTGCTTGCTGAATTTGTGTTTAACGGCTTGTATTCTGTTTGGAATAACCGTGTTAGAAAAGGAGGTGGTTAAATGTCGCCAATCGAGTGGATATTAGTTATGCTCATTGTCATTTCAAGTGGAGTGACAATTCTGGCAATGATAGTCGATAAGAAAGGGGTGATCAAGAAATGAGATTTATTGATTTATTTTCAGGTATCGGTGGCTTTCGACTTGGAATGGAAAGTGTCGGACACGAGTGTATTGGATTTTGTGAGATTGATAAATTTGCTAGAGAATCTTATAAGTCCATTTTTCAAACGGAAGGAGAAATAGAATTTCATGACATACGAGATGTTTCAGATGACGAATTTAAAAAAACTTAGAGGGAAAGTCGATGTCATCTGTGGGGGATTCCCTTGTCAAGCATTTTCAATCGCAGGAAGACGATTGGGATTTGAAGATACTAGAGGAACTTTGTTCTTTGAAATTGCTCGGGCGGCCAAACAAATCCAACCACGTTTTCTTTTTCTTGAAAATGTTAAAGGCCTACTCAATCACGATAAGGGACGGACGTTCACCACAATTCTTACCACACTTGATGAGTTGGGGTTTGATGTTGAGTGGCAGGTGCTTAACAGTAAGGATTTTGGCGTTCCCCAAAACAGAGAGAGGGTGTTTATTATCGGACATTCTAGAAAGAAAGGTACCAGACTCCTATTTCCTTTCAGACGAGAAGGTCAAGCAACTAACTCTGAGACTTTAAAAACACTAGGGAATTTGAATCCATCAAAAAGTGGAATGAGTGGTAAAGTCTATTATTCAGAAGGTCTTGCGCCAACCTTAGTTCGTGGAAAAGGAGAAGGATTTAAGGTTGCGATTCCTTGTATGACACCAGACAGATTAGAAAAAAGACAAAATGGTAGACGATTTAAGGATAATCAAGAGCCAATGTTTACTTTAAATACTCAAGATCGTCATGGCATTGTCGTTGTTGGAGATTTACCGACTAGCTTTAAGGAGACCGGTCGTGTCTATGGAAGTGAGGGGTTATCTCCAACACTGACTACGATGCAAGGTGGAGATAAAATCCCCAAAATACTGATTCCAGAACCAATCCAATTTCTAAAAGTCCGGGAGGCAACTAAAAAAGGATATGCTCAAGCACAAATAGGAGATTCAATCAATTTGGAAAGACCAAGTTCTCAGTATCGTCGTGGTAGGGTTGGAAAAGGTATAGCTAATACGTTAACAACTAGTGGACAAATGGGAGTAGTAGTTGCTAGTTATGAAGGAGAAGATAAACAAATTTATCATGTAGCCGGTGTCTTAATAGATGGACAATTTTACCGTCTGAGGATACGACGAATCACTCCTAAAGAATGTTTTCGCTTGCAGGGTTTTCCTGATTGGGTTTTTGAAGCTGCTAGAAAAGTCTCTAGTAATAGTCAGCTCTATAAACAAGCTGGTAATAGTGTAACCGTTCCTGTGATTGCCGCAATCGCAAAGAAATTAAAAGAAGTAGAGGAAAAAGATGAAAGCATTAAATAAAGAATCAATACTAGATTGTGATGAATTAGAAACAGAATTACATGATGCAGAAATTAAACAGCTGGATGAACAATTATTTTTGATGCCCAATTATCCATGTGAGTTTGAAGTGACATTTTTAGATGATTATCATAAAAAACACAACTACCCCCTATTTTACGAATCTTATCTTCAAAACGTTATGGAATTCCTTGAAAGTCAAGATATAAAGAACGGAGCTGATGCCTTTGTAGATGATCATCAAAATCTTGTTTTTGTTTTATATGGACAAGGCTATCGAGCCGAGGGAAAAGAGGGAATACTTACAACCCAAGTAACTGTAAAAGCTTATGATGAAGACAAGAAACCGATTAATTTCGCAAATTTATTAGATTCCTTAATAGTCTCAGAATATCAAATGGAACCGAATCTTTGGGAGGTCTCCCATGATTGATCTCTATCTAAGTAAAAATAGCCAAAGAAATCAACTTCTTTTAGACTTCTTCCAAAACTATGGCATCGAGGTATCTTGTCATTCAGTTTCTGAAATGACAAAGGACAAATTAATTGAGATGATGAGCTATTCTTCAGATTGTTTTGAGTTTTTATCTCCCAATTTATTACGATTTAAGAACCATGACAATCTAAGATTAACGGATTTCGTTGAGATGATCTTAAAAAATCCTGAACTAACCATCAGACTTCCTCTAGCGGTTTCAAATAAGCGGGTTTATCCAAATCTGAATTTGGAAGAGGCTAGAGCTTTATTGCCAAGAGATACGAAACAATTGATTTACATGGCACAAACACATTATTTATCTAACTGAAGGAGAAGAAATATGGCTGAACGATTTTGGGAGAACTTGTCCATTATTTTGGCTGAAAGAAATATCAGCTGGATTGAGTTAACCAGAAAAATGTTTGCGGGAGAGTTTCACTATCCAAGTGAATTGAATCGTTTGTATCAAAAGATTCGTCACTATAAGATGGAACAACGAATGCCTCAAAGTCCATGGGTAGAAAGGATTGTGCAGGTATTAGATTTAGATTATGAAGATTTATTTCGGAGGTAACTATGAAAAGAATAATTCCAGTTTATATATTTCAACAAGTAAATGTTCTATTGGTATCTCTATACTTACTTAAATTTCTTTGTATCGGTGAGTTAACTATACTACAGATTCTCTATGGTGTGTCACTCATTTCTTTTTTATGGATGTATAGTCAACGAAAACAAGTGGCCAAGGTCAATATGAAAATTAGGATAAAGTGGATTAGTATTGGATTCGTTAGCCTACTGATTATAAGTCTATGTTTTAGTCTGATTCATGCTCAAGAAAGCACGAATCAAGCAAACTTAATTGGCCTTCGAAATCAAGTTCCTTGGTTTTCATTTTTATTGTTCTTAATCAATGCTAGTATGGTTGAAGAATTTCTGTATCGAGAAATTTTATGGAACTTGGTTAGAAAATTAGATATTAGAGTTGCTTTGACAAGTGTTTTATTTGCCTTAGCACATCATCCAGGAACCATTTTAGCTTGGTGTTTGTATGTTTCACTTGGGATGTTTTTAGGGATGGTGCGCTATAAATCGGACTTATGGGGCAGTATGGGACTACATTTGGTGTGGAACCTACTAGTTTATAGTTTGCTGCTATTTTAAAATAGGTGACCAGATTTTTAGGTAACTTCTAAAACTAACTTCCAGTTTCCCACAACCTAGCTTTTAGTATGAGAAAAATGCGTGAAATCAGTGGAAATTCGTCTTAGACTAACTTCCACTGATTTTCTTTTTCTTGATATATAAGGGTTCAAAAGTGAAAAGACTCAGAAAAAAGTGCACGACAAATAGCCCTAAAACAGAGTCGTCTTAGAGTAAATTCCAGTTGCTAGCGTTTAGTGTGAGACTTTTCGGATCAAAAAAACTATTGCATAACAAATAAAAAATGATATAATTAAAGCGCTTTCGGAAGTAAATATATTAGCGAGGTGGAAGCCATGAAAAAATCAGCAAAAGTTGTTTTATTAGCTAGTTTGTTATCTGTTGGTCTTTTTCAGTCCAGTGTTTCTGCTAAGACCGTTCTTAAAAGTTATCGGTATGATTGGAATACCTACTATAAGACTAGTATGAATTACCATGCACATAGTTATAAAGTCATTCCGGAATGGTCTCGTTATTATAGCTATTCTGAGTATATAGTTGGCGGAGGCTGGAACTACGATCGTTATGAGGTAGTAAACCGTTACAGAGGAGGCTATTAATCCTTAAAGAGTGATAAAAAGGAGGGCAAGATATGTTGCAGCTTACTCATGTGACCTTAAAAACGCGACAAGTCATCTTACAAGATGTTGATTTCACATTTGAAAAGGGCAGTATTTATGGCCTTCTTGCTATCAATGGCTCGGGAAAGACGACTCTGTTCCGAGCCATTAGCAATTTAATTCCTATAAGTAGTGGAAATATCGCAGTCCCTCCTTCTTTATTTTATTATGAGAGCGTTGAATGGCTGTATGGAAACTTAAGTGGGATGGACTATCTTCGCCTTATAAAAAATATCTGGCAGTCAGACCTGAACTTGAGGGATGAAATCGCCTACTGGGAAATGTCTGATTACATCAGCCTTCCCATTCGCAAGTATTCCTTAGGCATGAAGCAACGCTTGGTTATTGCCATGTATTTTCTTAGTCAGGCGAAATGTTGGCTCATGGATGAGATTACAAATGGCTTAGATGAGTATTATCGACAGAAATTTTTTGATAGACTGGCACAAATCGATAGACAAGAGCAGCTGGTTCTTTTAAGTTCCCACTATAAGGAAGAGTTGGTTGATGTCTGCGATAGAATAGTAACCATTCGTCAGGGACAGATAGAAGAGGTTTAGTTTATGAAAGATGTTAGTCTATTTTTATTGAAAAAAGTTTTTAAAAGTCGCTTAAATTGGATTGTCTTAGCTTTATTTGTATCTGTACTCGGTGTTACCTTTTATTTTAATAGCCAGACTGCAAACTCGGTCAGCTTGGAGAGCAGGTTGGGAAGTCGTATTACAGCCAACGAGAGAGCTATCAATGAAAATGAAGAGAAGCTCTCCCAAATCTCTGACACCAGCTCGGAGGAATACCAAATTGCTAAAAGTGATTTAGACGTGCAAAAAAATCTTTTGACGCGAAAGACAGAAATTCTGACTTTATTAAAAGAAGGACACTGGAAAGAAGCCTACTATTTGCAGTGGCAAGATGAAGAGAAGAATTATGAATTTGTATCAAATGACCCAACTGCTAGCTCTGACTTAATAATGGCGGTTGACCGCGAACGGAAGATTTACCAAGCCCTATATCCCTTGAATATAAAAGCACACAATTTAGATTATCCGACCCACGGGATTGATCAGATTGTCTGGATTTTAGAGGCTATCATCCCAAGCTTGTTTGTGATTGCTATTATTTTTATGTTAACGCAACTATTTACAGAAAGATATCAAAATAATCTTGACACAGCTCAGTTATATCCTTTTTCAAAAGTGACATTTGCAATGTCCTCTCTGGGAGTTGGGGTGAGCTATGTAACCGTGCTATTTATCGGAATCAGCGGCTTTTCTTTTCTAGTGGGAAGCCTGATAAGTGGTTTTGGGCAGTTAGATTATCCCTACCCGATTTATAGCTTAACGAATCAAGAGGTAACTATTGGAAAGATACAAGATGTATTATTTCCTGGCTTGTTATTAGCTTTCTTAGCCTTTATCGTCATTGTGGAAGTCGTCTACTTGATTACTTACTTTTTCAAGCAAAAAATGCCTGTCCTCTTTCTTTCACTCATTGGAATTGTTGGCTTGTTGTTTGGTATCCAAACGATCCAGCCTTTTCAGAGTATTGCCCATCTAATTCCCTTTACTTACTTGCGTTCAGTAGAGATTTTATCTGGAAGACTACCTAAGCAAATTGATAATGTCAATCTAAATTGGAGCATGGGGATGGTCTTACTTCCTTGCCTGATTATCCTTTTGTTAGTGGGGATTCTATTTATTGAAAGATGGGGAAGTTCACAGAATAAAGAATTTTTTAATAGATCCTAGCTTTCCTATAGGGAAAATAAGTAAAAACTAACATAGAGAGGGAATCAACTTGATTCTCTCTTTTTGATTCGAAAATCAAGCCAAAATACAAACACAAACTTTTCAAAAAAAGGTAACTTCTAAAACTAACTTCCAGTTTTGGGAGAGAGATGGAAGTTACTTTGAGAAGTTACGGACCTGATTTTTAGATATTCATAATGAATTTAATTGTTGACAAATATGGACTAATTGCGTATAATGAAGGTAATTAAATGATATAATTACTTGTGGGCTAGTGGATATGGTCTGCACCCGCCTGTGGGCTCCGCTCTCAGTTTAGACTGTTTGTTGAGAAAAAGAATAGCAGGACTGCCTACCCTTGAGGAATAGATAGGGCATATCTAGCGTGAGGTGAAACTCAATACGTGGGAGAGAAGGAAGCAGGAGCTTCCTTCTCTTTTTTATGAGAAAATTCAAATGACTTATACTTTGGAATGGCTAAAGACTTTTGATGGAGAGATTGATATTCTCAATATTAAGATGAATTGCTTGGCCAATACTATTGAGAAAAATGTTTCTCAGTACAAATATATTTATCAGACAAATATGGAGAACTGTCCTGAAATTATTCTATCAGTCCCAAACTCCTCCATTCCTCATCTATTAGGATTATCTAGAGAACATCATGTTAATTTACCAACTAATAATGCTGGGAGTATTTTTGAAGGATTAAAAGATGATTGGACATTGGAAAGCCTGAATAAAGCTGATAATGGTTGGTTCAACGAAAATAAATTCAAAATAGTTGGAACCTTGTTGCTTTATCAAATGTTACATGTAATGGAGTGTAAATTCTATACAACTGATGGCATTTTGAATAGAAGAGTTGGTAGCCGATTTAGAAGAGATCATATTTATTTTGTAGTCTTTAAATTAAGTAATGGTATTAGTTATACAGTAGAACTATCACGTGAACAAGGTAATCAATACTTTCCAAGAAGCCTTAAAATCAATGATACCTCCGTTACAGATTGTAGAGAAATAGAGCTTAGACTCATTAATAAGATTAGATTTAAGCCAGTTAAGGCAAGAAAGGTGAAATGGCCATCATGATTTAAAAATTGAAATCATGATTACATCACTATTCTTTTCTTAACAAATGTGAGTATTTTTGAAGAATTTCTGTATCGAGAAATTTTATGAAAGTTAATCAGAAAATTAGATATCAGAGTTTCTTTGACAAGTGTTTTGTTCGCATTAGCTCATCATCCAGGAACCATTCTCGCTTGGTGTTTGTATGTTTCACTTGGAATGTTTTTAGGGATGGTGCATTATAAATCTGATTTATGGGGTAGTATGGGGCTACATTTGGTGTGGAACCTATCAGTCTATGTCTTATTTTTTCTTTAATAATAGCTAGTCTGTCTTACGTATGGATTAATTTTGAAATAAAAAACTAAATGAATTGATTTTAAAGAAATAAAATGCTAACATATATAGAAGATGTTAGCATTTTATTTCTAAGAAAGGAGAATGATATGGTTGATAAAAGAGAGAAACTGATGAACTCTTTCAATCAGTATGGTTTTTTAACTTTTAAACAAGTAATAGATGAAAATTTACACTACAAAACCTTATTAAAAATGGTTGCAGAAGGAAAAATCGATGCTGAAGAAAAAGGGTTATATCGCTTACCTGATATTTATTTAGATGAGTGGTTTGTCCTTCAGTATCGATTTCCAAAGGGAATCTTTTCTTTGGAGACAGCACTTTGGTTACATGGTTTATCTTTGACTATCCCTTCTAACATGACGATGAGTTTTCCTTATGGTACGAATACCAAAAACATTAAGGAAGCAGATATATGTCCTATTATTTTACGCTCTCACTATAGTGAAGGAATTATTGAAATAGAGCGCCTTCCTGGTCAATTTATTAAAGTTTATGAAGTTGAACGAGTTTTGGTTGAATGTCTAAGACCAGTTCATCAGGTGGATCTTCAAATTATTGCACCAGCGTTTAAAAAATATTTTCAACAAAATAAAATTCATTTACACAAATTATTTTATTATGCCCAGCTATTTAAAGTAACTGATAAGTTACAATCTTATACGGAGGTACTATCTTAATATTTTCAAATGCCAATAGCTTTAAAGCAAAAATCAAAAACATTTCAAAAGATAAGGGAATTCCAGCTCAACAAGTACAACAACATTATTTAATTGAGCAAGTGTTAAAGCTGATTTCTACTAGTTCTTATAGAGATTCCTTCATTGTAAAAGGAGGGTATCTAATAGGTCAAATGATTGGACTAGATAAGCGAACCACAATGGATTTAGATGTCACTCTGAAGGGAACCGAAATGAGCAGAGAAAATTTGATTCATATCTTTGAAGAGATTCTTTGTTCTAAAACTGATGGATTTTCATTTTCAGTAGATAAGCTAGAACCTATTCGCCAAGATGATGAATATGGAGGATTTTCATTAAAATTAAATGCAACTTTTGATACATTAAAGGAGGTTGTTTTTATTGATATTACTACTGGTGATAAGATCACACCAAGAGAAATTACTTATTCAATGACTTCTATCTTTACTAATGAAAGCATCAAGATATGGACATATAATATAGAGACTGTACTTGCTGAAAAGTTAGAAACGATCACATTAGTAGGGGATTAGCTTCGACACGCCCACGTGATCGATATGATCTTTTCACCTTATATAAACTTAGAAAAGAAGAGATTAATCTAGAAGTATTAAAAAATGCACTTGAGAAAACGGCAGAAAAACGTAAAAGTAAAGATACTATTTATAATTGGGAAGAACAAGTGAGAGGAATTGAAATTTCTGATTATCAGAAAGAGCTATGGATTCGTTATCAACGCCAATTTAAGTATGCTAAAGATATCTCATTTGATAACTCTGTTCAGGTTATTAGGGAAATTATGCAACAAATATTTTAGTACAAAAGTAACTCATTAGTAAAGCAGTGAGTTGCTTTTTTTATTCCAATAACTCCAAAAATGTGATAAAAATTTCAACTACTCTTATCTATAATAAAGTTACCTGTTCTTTGAAAATTGAATCCACTCCGTCTTGATTAGCGTGCCTGTGTAAGTAGGGACTGAGAGTATTTCCCTGTGAAGGGCAACTGGCACAAGACGTGTGTGAGAATTTTCTAACAGACACGGAGTTTATCGTTACCAGACTTAAACGATGCGACAAACTAGATAAAGGAGTTAATCATGAAGGTAGTAAACTTGTATGATTTGAAACAAATGGGAAATAAGGGTGGTTGTACCATCCAATTGATTCATCACTGTCCCTTTGGTATGGGCTTAGGACATCTCAAAAAAGACTACATTGAATTTAAAAGAGTTGGTATCTTTGATGGGAAGGCAGTAGAAGTCACTCTTCGAGAACCTTATTCGAGAAATCTACTGCAGGTTGTCAAGTCGATTAAGCAACATCAGAAATTGATAGCTTATCGTTATAAAGAAGGAAAATTGCTATTTGTGAAGAAGGAGGCATCAGATGTTCTCTGAACAACAGGAACGAATGGCAGTTCAATATGCTGAGCGTACTCTTTTATTTACTGTAAGAAGTCTTTTAAAGATTCTAGAATGGTCTAGACGTCAGGCTTTAGAACAGGATTCCGCCTATAAGATAGGGGTGCAGAAATTAGAAGAATTGCTACAATCTCCCTATTCGATTGATACAATTAATCTGAAAAAAGATTTTTTAGACAAACCAATTGATATAGAGAAGTTTAAAGCTTTTTTAGAAAAAGAAGAGATTCCTTTAGCCATCGCTTGGCAAGGGGATTCTCTGCATTTCTACACGAAAGACCGTTCGATTCTAGACAATCATTTAGATTATCTGTTAGAAAAAATGGTTAATGATCCGGAGAAATTAGCTGATTTTACCATGGATAAGTCATTAGACGATGCAATTGATGAGGCTAAATCTCAAATTACCTTTAGACAAGAAGGGGCCGTCAAACAGAAAGAGATGGTGAGATGATGTACAGTGGAAAGAAATTCCTACTATTCTCACTGTTAGGTATCTTACTAGGCTATCTTTTTCATCGTTTGACGCTTTTGTATGATTCCTATACTGGAAATACCTTAGATAAATGGACTCATCTTCTGATGGAAGGTCAAGATGAAGTTCTTCAGTCGCCATGGAATGTTTCCTTTACTGGAAAATCAAGTGCTTTTTTCTACTAGGCTTTGTGATGATGTTACTAGTTTATCTCTATCTAGAGACTGGTTAAAAACAATACCGAGAAGGGGTAGAATACGGGAGCGCCCGTTTTGGAACTCTAAAAGAAAAGAAGCTCTTTTACGGTAAGGAATTTTCTCATGATACGATTTTAGCACAAGATGTTCGTTTGACATTATTAGATAAAAAACCACCTCAATATGATAGAAATAAGAATATTGCGGTGATCGGAGGTTCAGGAAGTGGGAAGACATTTCGCTTTGTGAAACCCAATCTGATTCAAATGAATAGTTCTAATATTGTAGTGGATCCTAAAGATCACTTGGCCGAAAAAACAGGCAAACTCTTTTTAGAACATGGCTACCAAGTAAAGGTGCTAGATTTAGTCAATATGAAGAACTCAGATGGCTTCAATCCTTTTCGCTATATAGAGACAGAAAATGATTTGAATCGCATGCTGACAGTTTATTTCAATAACACCAAAGGCTCTGGCTCCCGAAGTGATCCATTTTGGGATGAAGCTTCTATGACTTTGGTTCGAGCTTTAGCCTCTTACTTGGTCGATTTCTATAATCCACCTAAAACAAGAGAACAGCTCATTGAAGAGAGTCGTTTGAGTCAAACAGAATACCAAAACTTGTTGAAACGTCAAAAAAAAGAAGTGGAAGAGCGAAAAAAACGAGGGCGTTATCCAAGTTTTGCTGAAATCTCAAAACTCATTAAACACTTATCCAAGGGTGAAAACCAAGAAAAAAGGTCTTAGAAATTCTATTTGAAAATTATGCTAAAAAGTATGGAACTGAAAATTTTACCATGCGAAATTGGGCAGATTTCCAAAATTATAAGGATAAGACTCTGGATTCTGTTATAGCTGTAACCACTGCTAAATTTGCCCTCTTCAATATTCAAAGTGTCATGGATTTGACCAAAAGAGATACCCTTGATATGAAGACATGGGGACAGGAAAAATCAATGGTTTACTTAGTTATCCCAGATAACGATAGTACCTTTCGCTTTCTTTCAGCCCTCTTTTTTTCAACCGTATTTCAAACCCTAACAAGACAAGCAGATATTGATTTTAAGGGTCAATTACCTCTTCATGTGAGAGTCTACTTAGATGAATTCGCAAATATTGGAGAAATCCCAGATTTTACTGAACAAACCTCAACAGTCCGTTCTCGGAATATGAGTCTCGTTCCTATTCTACAAAATATTGCCCAACTTCAAGGGCTCTATAAAGAAAAAGAAGCTTGGAAAACCATTTTGGGGAACTGTGATAGCTTAGTCTACTTAGGTGGTAACGATGAAGATACCTTTAAATTTATGAGTGGCTTACTCGGTAAACAAACCATTGATGTTCGAAATACTAGTCGTTCCTTTGGCCAGACAGGTTCAGGATCCCTTTCTCATCAAAAGATTGCTCGCGATTTAATGACACCCGATGAAGTCGGAAATATGAAACGTCATGAATGCTTGGTTCGAATTGCCAATATGCCTGTCTTTAAAAGTAAAAAGTACAATTCCATTAAGCATCCAAACTGGAAATACCTAGCCAATCAAGAAAGCGATGAACGGTGGTGGAACTATCAAATCAATCCTTTAAATCAAAGCCAAGAAAATCATCTTGAAGGCCTTAGAATCCGTGATTTAACTTTTGAATCTAGTTTAAAATAAAAATAGAAAAGAGGAAATAGATGATTACGCATTTTAAAGGTTTTGTTTATGGAGTAGACGCAAGTGCTATGTTTGCACAAGCTATGTCTTTGTTGCAGAAGGAATTGATTGCCGTTGGTGCCTTTCTCGTTGTTGTGGGGATTGTCAATCTTGCAACCAATATTAAAGATGGTGGACCAGGTGTTCGGAATGCCATTCTTGAAATTGTCGGTGGTGTTATGGTCGGGGCTGCTGGAGCCTTTGTAACTCAAATTTCAATTTGGGAGGATAAACAATGACATGAATCTTAGTTTAGTCTCACCCTTTGTTTACCTTGCATCTGAAAAAATATCAGCTGAAAATTTATTTGAAGGATTTAATGTGGATTTACAATCTACGGTAGATCTGATTAAATCTCTATCTAGCTACAATCCAACAGTTTGGACTTATATGTCTAGTATTACTAAAAGCGTCATGCAGCCTCTTGGAGTTGCGATTTTATCAGTTGTTCTCATCTTAGAATTTTCGAAGATGGCAAAGAAAATTGCTAACTCAGGTGGAGCGATGACCTTTGAAGCATTAGCGCCGATGTTGATTAGTTATATTATGGTCGCAGTTGTAATTACCAATACTACCGTTATTGTAGAAGCTATCATCGGGATTGCGAGTCACGCCATTGAACAAGTGGCCTCGATTATGGCTCACGGTGGGGCAAAGTATGATACAATCTCTGGATTAAAAGGTTCAGGATTTATTGGCCGGATGATTGTGGGCTTTTTCGCCCTCCTCATTTGGCTTGTTCGGATAGTAAGTGCAGCCATGGTTAATCTTTTGGTATCTATTCGATTTATTCAACTCTACCTTATGATTCCATTTGCCCCTCTTACGATTCCAACATTTTTAAGTGATGAATGGAAGTCTATTGGTATTGGCTATTTAAAAAATATTATGGTTTATGCGGTACAAGTGGTTCTCATTTTTCTGATTGTTTCTCTTGTTCCTTTGTTTGAATCTGCTGGGAAAATAGCTGTTTCAAATGGTGCAGGAGTCCTGCAATCACTTGCAATTATGTTTGGTAGTTTGGTACAAGCTATCTTACTGATTATTGCCCTCGTTGGTTCTCAACGTACGGCTCGCTCAATCTTAGGTATGTAATTAGATAAAGGCTAGGAAGTGATTGCTTCTTAGCCTTTTTAGAAAGGAAAGTCATGAATACACGTGTCTTTAAAGACATCTCAAAATACCAACACAGGGCTTGGTTAGGCTTCACTACAAGGCAAATCATCTTTGTTTTACCAGCCTTTATTGTCACAATTATTGTTTTGGGCTTGAATCTCTTTTTCTGGCAATTTGGAGATTGGTTTGTTTACGGTTTTGTGTTTGCTTTTACCATCCCCCTCATGCTTTTTGGAGTCTATAAACCCAATGATTTATATTTTGAACATTATTTGAAATACCGTCTTCATTTTGAACTAACGGTTCCCTTACGCACAATTACAGGAAAGAAAGGATCTGAATATGAAAAGAAAATCAAATACATTAAAGAAACAAAAAACTTCAATGACTAATAAAAAGGAAGAAGTTAAAGGGAAAAAAGAGGAAGTGTTACCCTCTACGGCTAATACACTTTCCTATCAAGCTCTGTATCAAAATGGTCTGATGCAGGTAAAAGAAGATTATTTCTCACAAAGCTATTTACTTGGTGATGTCAATTACCAAACTGTTGGTTTAGAAGATAAGGGCGCAATCATTGAGAAGTATTCTGATTTGATTAACTCTTTAGATGATCAAACCAACTTCCAATTGACCATCTTTAATAAAAGATTGAATTTAGAAAAGTTTAGGCAGAGTGTTTTGTATGAGGAAAAAGAAGATGGATATGATACCTATCGTAAAGAATTGAATCGGATGATGAATCAGAATTTAGACAGTGGTGAAAATAACTTTTCAGCTGTGAAACTGATTAGCTTTGGTAGAAAGGATTCTAATCCTAAACAAGCCTATCGTTCCTTGTCCCAAATAGGAGAATATTTCAAGAGTGGTTTCTCAGAAATTGATGCTCGCTTTGAATCCTTGGCTGGAGAAGACCGTGTCAACTTGTTGGCGGATATGCTTAGAGGAGAACACCATCTTCCTTTTTCTTACCGTGATTTAACGAGATCTGGTCAGACAACTCGTCACTTCATAGCGCCTAATCTCTTAGATTTCAAAAACAAGAATTACCTACAAATCAATGACCGCTTATTGCAGATTGTCTATGTGAGAGACTACGGCATGGAATTAGGTGATCAGTTTATCCGAGACCTCATGCAAGGAGATTTGGAATTGATAGTGAGCCTTCATGCTCAAAGTTCGACCAAGGCAGATGCTATGAAGAAACTACGAACGAAGAAAACCTTGATGGAATCCCAAAAGATTGGGGAACAACAAAAACTTGCTCGTACAGGTATCTATTTAGAAAAAGTAGGCCATGTTTTAGAAAGCAATATCGATGAAGCTGAGGAACTCTTAAAAACCATGACCGAGACAAGAGATAGACTATTTCAAACAGTCTTCTTGATTGGTGTTTTTGGTCAGGATGAAGAAGAACTCAAACAAGCTCTAGACACGATTCAACAAGTGGCCGGATCAAATGACCTAATGATTGATAAACTTCCATATTTGCAAGAAGCAGCTTTTAATAGTTTGCAGCCATTTGGTTGTGATTTTTTAGAGGGGATATCACGGAGTTTATTAACGTCCAATGTAGCAGTGAACTCTCCATGGACTTCAGTAGATTTACAAGACCGTAGTGTGAAATATTATGGTATCAATCAAATCTCAAGCAATATTATTACCATTGATCGTAGCCTATTAAATACACCGTCTGGTCTAATTTTAGGAACATCTGGAGCTGGTAAAGGGATGGCAACCAAGCATGAAATCATCACGACCAAAATCAAGGAATCTGGTGAAAATACCGAAATTATTATCGTTGATCCAGAAGCAGAGTACAGTGTTATTGGACGAGCTTTTGGTGGAGAAATGATTGATATTGCGCCCGATTCCCAAACTTATCTCAATGTCCTTGACTTGTCTGAGGAAAATATGGATGAAGATCCTGTAAAGGTAAAATCAGAATTTCTTTTATCCTTTATCGGCAAGTTATTGGATAGAAAAATGGATGGAAGAGAAAAATCGATTATCGACTGAGTCACCAGACTCACCTATCAGTCATTTAAAGAGCCTTCTCTGGAAGAATGGGTCTTTGTCTTGAGCCAACAACCAGAAGAAGAAGCGCAGAACTTGGCACTTGATATGGAACTTTATGTCGAAGGTTCTCTTGATATTTTTTCTCATAAGACCAATATTCAGACAGGATCCAATTTCTTAATCTATAATGTTAAAAAGTTAGGAGATGAGCTGAAACAAATCGCCCTCATGGTAGTGTTTGATCAGATATGGAATCGTGTTGTTCGGAATCAAAAATTAGGGAAGAAGACCTGGATTTATTTTGATGAAATGCAGCTTCTCTTACTAGATAAATATGCCAGTGATTTCTTCTTTAAATTGTGGAGTCGTGTCAGAAAATATGGAGCTAGTCCGACTGGAATAACTCAAAACGTCGAAACCTTATTGTTAGATCCAAATGGTAGACGGATTATTGCAAATAGTGAATTTATGATTCTCCTCAAGCAAGCAAAAAATGACCGAGAAGAACTAGTTCAACTCTTAGGTTTGTCAAAAGAACTCGAAAAATACCTAGTCAATCCAGAAAAAGGGGCAGGACTGATAAAAGCTGGTTCAGTTGTCGTTCCCTTTAAAAATAAGATTCCTCAAGGTACTCAATTGTTTGATATCATGAGTACGGATCCTGATAAAATGGCTTCTAATTAAGGGGAAGGTAAATGAAGGATAAAAGAGAAATTATACGTGCCCGAAAAGCATTTAGAAGAAGTCTAAAAGATGAGAAGAAATTCTTGAAACAAGGAAAGAAGGAGGTGAGGAAACAGAAAAAGATTCCGCTGTACTGGATGAAAAAAGATGGAAAAAAGAGATAAAGGAAAAGTCAGAGGAGATGAGAGAAGCTTCAAAGGCTAGAGTAAAACAAGCAAATGAAGACTACAATCATATTCTTCAAAATAGTCCTCCATCTCTTTTAAATCGCAAAGAACTAAGAGACAGACGATTGCCTCATGCTAGGAAACGATTGAAAATAGCCAAGAAGCAATTTAAGGAAGCCAAGGTAGAAGCAAAAGAAGAAAGAAAAGAGAGTCGTAAAGAAAGAAAAACCAATCAAAAATTTTTCTACGGTCAGGAATCGAAACATAAATCTAATTTTTTCTTTCAAGGGAAGAGTTTAGAAGAATTAAAAGCTAAGAAAGAAGTCAAGGCCGCAAAAGAGAATCTAAAATCTACTAAACAAGCCTATAAGTCCAAAAAAGTCAGTAGGAAAGCCAAAACTTTTCTTTATGTCCTTGGACGTGAAGGTGGAGAGTTAGCTTCAGATAATGAAGATTTAGAAGGCTATCGCACACTTCAAGAGACAATTAGAAAAGGAAAACACTACAGTCGCCTTTCTTATAACCTTGGAAAAGCTAGTGTCAAAACAGGACAAGCAACAGGTCGTTTTAGCAAGAAAAGACTGACCAACACAAAAGAGCGATACCATCATTTTAAGGATGGAAAAGGATGGAAACTATCGAAAGATAACCCAAGTTCCCTTAAAAATCGGTTTCGAAAATTAAAGAAACAAGGTCTTACAAGTGTCCGAAATATCTATCAAAAACTAAAAGTAGCCTTTTCCTTCTTTACATTTGCGGCTGGAAATCCTGTAACCTGGATAGTTGGAGGAATAGTCTTTCTTCTTTTACTTATAATGAGCTTCTTTTTAGGATTTTCATCTGCTAGTTTGATTCAACAAGATGAATTTGAATTAACAAAAGCTTATACCCACCTAACTTGGGAAGATGTAGAACATACTCGCACAAATGACAAAGGAATTACTTATTACACAAAAGTTGATGATGTGATGGGGTATATGAACTTTAAATTCCATGACCATGAGTTACACAAACCAGTTCACTTATTTAGTTCAGAAACTTACAAGGATTATCTGTCTACTTTGTGGCATGATTTAAACGATGGGGATGATTTGAAATCAATGCAAGACCTCTATGAAACTCCTAAGTATAAACTCTCGAAAGACGATCAAGAGGAAATAAAGGAACTAAAAGAACTAAAAGAAGAGGGTGTCTATGCTTCCATGCAGGAATTGGACAATCCATTTGAGGGGAAAAGCAACGAAGATAGTCTAACCATGACTTATCGTTATGGATACTATGATTTAGACGGAAAACCTACTCTTCAGGAGTACATTCTACTAGAAGCGAAGGCTTACCAAACAATTGTCGCACCAATGGATGGAGTTGTATCTCTAGATGGCGACAATGTTATTCTCACTAACGGAAAAGGAGAGAATGAGAGTCGATTGACCTTGTATTCTATTCATAATGGCCGTGCGATTGAGGGGACAAGAGTCCTAACGGGTGATATTATTGGTGAAACACCAGACGATACAGGTTTGAAAGTTTCCTATCAAAAGTATAAGAACAAGAAAGAAAAATTGGTGTATGTCAATCCGCAATTTTATTTTCCAAAAGTCATTCAACTTCAGACAACTATCTTACCCGCCATTGGTCAGTTTGGTGGGGATGAGTTTGAACGAGCAAAACATATTTATGAGTTTTTGAAATCTCAAGGGGCAAGTCCCCAAGCCATTGCGGCTATTTTAGGAAATTGGTCGGTAGAGTCTTCTATCAATCCTAAACGAGCTGAGGGAGATTATTTATCTCCTCCTGTTGGCGCTACCGATTCCTCATGGGATGATGAAAGCTGGTTAGCGATAGGAGGGCCAGCCATTTATAGTGGTGCTTATCCTAATATCCTTCATAGAGGTTTGGGGTTAGGTCAATGGACGGATACAGCAGATGGTTCAACACGTCATACAGCCTTGTTGAATTATGCACATGCCAAAAATAAGAAATGGTATGATTTAGACCTCCAACTTGATTTTATGCTTCATGGGGATAGTCCTTACTATCAAAGTTGGTTAAAGGATTTCTTTGGAAATACGGGCAGTGCAGCCAATCTCGCCCAACTCTTCCTTACCTATTGGGAGGGAAATTCTGGTGACAAACTACTGGAAAGACAAACCAGGGCAACGGAATGGTATTACCAAATTGAAAAAGGTTTTAGCCAAACAAATGGAGGACAGGCAAAAAGTGACCCGCAATCCCTTGAAGGGGTTCGTGGGGACTTGTATGATCATTCTGTTCCTGGTGGTGGAGATGGTATGGCCTATGCCTATGGACAATGTACATGGGGTGTTGCGGCTCGTATGAATCAGTTAGGATTAAAGCTAAAAGGTAGAAATGGAGAAAAGATTTCAATCATTAATACCATGGGAAATGGTCAGGACTGGGTTGCGACAGCTTCAAGTCTTGGTGGAGAAACGGGTTCCACACCAAGAGCAGGTGCTATTGTTTCTTTTGTAGGAGGTACACATGGGACACCAGCAGACTATGGTCATGTGGCTTTTGTCGAGAAGGTCTATGATGATGGTTCTTTTCTAGTTTCTGAAACCAACTATGGTGGCAACCCTAACTATACCTTTAGAAAAATCTCTCAAGCAGATAGTGCCATCAGTTTTGCTTATACGACGAAATAAAAAAAATCATGTCATCAGTTTAGGTGACATGATTCTTATTTTGGCTCTATAATATCTGTAGTGGGTAAAAACCACTATGGAAATTATGGA
>NZ_JAUMZR010000071.1:0-3708 GCF_030528045.1 Streptococcus sp. | reverse complement strand
TCCTCTCGTGCTTAGTTATAGGTCACCCACTACAGTTGACATAGAGCCAAAAAAATGAACTTGAAACTCAAGTTCATTTTTTTTTTAATGTGAAAAGTTGATGCAGACTGCTTCAGGGACATGGAAGTCGTTAGAAAGCTCTGCAAGACGACCACTTTTAGGATTGCGCTTAAAGACGGTTACGTTATCAGAATCTTGATGAACAGCAATGAGAAACTCTTGATCAGGAGTTAGGTCGAAATCACGTGGATTTTTACCATGACTTGGTACAATCTCTAATAATTCCAAGCTACCATCAGCGAGGATTGTATAGACTGCAATGGAATCATGACCTCGGTTGGATGCATAGAGGTATTTGCCATCTTTTGAAAGACGAATGGCAGCAGTAGCATTAAAGCCTTCGTATCCATCTGGTAAGGTTGAAATAACTTGCATGCGTTCAAATTCACCAACCCCATCATAAATCAAGACCTCTATAGTGCTATTAAGTTCGCAGATGAGATAGGCAATCTTATAGTGGTGGTGGAAAACGATGTGGCGAGCACCTGCTCCAGCTTGGCTGTGATAAGTGTAGAGTTTACTTAGTTTTCCTTCTTGACTAACATCATAGGTTGTTACCTCATCTGTTCCTAGATCACAGGTGACGAGGTACTGGTCAGGTGTTAGATCTGTAAAGTGTACATGTGGGGAAGTTTGGTTTTCATGAGGACCTTGTCCACTATGCTGATCTAGATCTGTTTGGATGAGACTACCATCCGTTTGACGTCTATAAACCAGAACTTGGCCTTTATGATAATTGGCTCCATAAACGAGACCACGCTTTTCGTCAACTGCAACGTAGCAGTGAGGAGCACCTTCTTCAACCACGTGATTTAGCAAAGCGCCATCTGTCTTATATGCAGCGATTCCACCTAAGCCATCCTGGCTCCCTACAGTGTATAAGTGTTGCTGTTGGTCAAAGGCAAGGTAGGTTGGACTGGGTTCAGCAGCAAAGAGCTCAAGATTTGCAAGCTGGCCTGTTTCTGTATCAAAATCTGCCTTGTAAATCCCTTTAGATAAGCGACGAGTGTAAGTTCCAAAATAAACAGTTTCTTTCATGTCCATACCTCTTAATAATGATAAGTTCATTATACCACAAAATGGCAGTCATGAAGCACTAGATTCATTCATGTAAGCACTTTAAAAAAGAGTTATTTTAGTCTAAAAATGGTATAATGAGAGAATGACAGAAAGGATGTATTTATGGAACATAAAGAGAAACATTTTAGCCTATCTTGGTTTTTTAAGTGGTTTTTAGATAATAAAGCCATCACTGTATTTTTAGTAACCTTGTTACTGGGGCTAAATATTTTTATTCTAAGTAAGATTAGTTTTATCTTTTTACCGGTATTGGACTTTTTAGGGGTTGTCATGTTGCCAGTTATTTTATCTGGTTTACTTTATTACCTCCTCAATCCGATTGTGGACTGGATGGAGAAGCACAAGATCAATCGTGTACTTGCTATTAGTATTGTTTTTGTTATTATTGGACTCTTTATCATTTGGGGGCTGGCAGTCGCAATTCCTAATCTGCAACGTCAAGTCTTAAATTTTGCAAAGAATGTGCCGACATACCTGGAAGATGCTGATAAGGTGATCAATGACCTTGTAACCAAACGCTTGCCAGATGATTTTAGACCACAGTTGGAGCAGGTTCTTTCCAATGTTTCTAGTGAGGCGACTATGTGGGCCAGCAAAATCTCTTCTCAAGCTGTTAACTGGGTTAGCGCCTTTATCAGTAGCGTTTCCCAGGTCATTGTAGCGGTTATTATCGTACCCTTCATGCTCTTTTATCTTTTGAGAGATGGGAAAGGCTTGCGGGATTACCTAACTAAATTCATCCCAAACAAGTTAAAAGAACCTGTCGGACAAGTTTTGTCAGATGTTAATAAACAGTTATCAAACTATGTTAGAGGGCAGGTTACAGTTGCTATTATCGTGGCAATTATGTTTATTATCTTCTTTAAGATTATTGGTCTCAGATATGCTGTGACTCTTGGTATCACGGCTGGTATCCTCAATCTAGTACCTTACTTGGGTAGTTTTCTAGCGATGTTGCCTGCTTTGGTTTTGGGCTTGATAGCGGGGCCTGTCATGCTTTTGAAAGTGATTATTGTCTTTATTGTTGAACAAACGATTGAAGGTCGCTTCGTTTCTCCTCTTATTTTAGGTAGTCAGCTAAACATCCATCCGATCAATGTCCTCTTTGTTCTCCTAACTTCAGGTTCTATGTTTGGTATTTGGGGAGTCTTGCTGGGAATCCCTGTCTATGCCTCTGCCAAGGTCGTTATCTCAGCTATCTTTAACTGGTATAAGAAAGTCAGCGGTTTGTATGAAGAAGAAGGGGAGGAAATCAAGAGTGAACAATAGTCAACGCATGCTCCAGGCTTTGGATGAACAGAATTTAACCAAAGCAGATCAGTATTTTCACAAAGCCCTTGAAACAGATTCAAGCGAAGTTCTTTACGAACTAGCAAGCTATCTAGAGGGAATTGGCTTTTATCCTCAAGCTGAAGAAACTTACCAACATATCGTTACAGAATTTCCAGAAGTGAATCTGAATTTAGCCAGCATTGCTAGCGAGGATGGCAATGTTGAAGAAGCCTTTGCTTACCTTGAGGAAATCACACCCGAAAGTGACTGGTACGTATCGGCTTTGGCCTTGAAGGCAGACCTCTATCAGTTGGAAGGATTGACAGATGTAGCACATGAAAAGTTACTGGAAGCCTTAAACTACTCAGATGATGCCTTATTAGTTTTTGGTTTGGCTGAGTTGGATAGTGAGTTAGGAAATTATCAGGAAGCTATTCAGAGCTATGCTCAATTAGACAATCGCTCCATCTATGAGCAAACGGGTGTCTCAACCTATCAACGAATTGGTTACGCTTATGCCCAGTTAGGCAAGTTTGAAGCTGCAACTGAATTCTTAGAAAAAGCTTTAGAATTAGAATACGATGACCAAACTGCCTTTGAACTGGCTAGTCTTTACTTTGACCAAGAAGAGTATCAAAAATCTGTTCTTTACTTTAAGCAGATTGATACCATTTCACCTGATTTTGAAGGATATGAATATGGTTATAGTCAAGCTTTGCATAAGGAACATCAGGTGGAAGAGGCCCTTCGTATCGCTAAACAAGGTTTGGAGAAAAATCCATTTGAAACTCGGCTCTTACTAGCTGCTTCACAGTTTTCGTATGAATTACATGATCCTAGTGATGCTGAGCAGTTTCTTCTTACTGCAAAAGAAGATGCAGAGGATACAGAAGAAATTTTCCTTCGCCTTGCAACTATTTATATGGAACAAGAGCGGTACGAAGATATCATCGCTCTCCAAAGTCAAGAACCTGAAAATCTCTTGGCCAAGTGGATGATTGCCCGTTCTTACCAGGAAATCGAGGATTTAGATAAGGCCTATGAACTCTATCAACAACTATCGTCTGACCTCAAGGATAATCCTGAATTTCTGGAGCAGTATACTTATCTCCTACGTGAATTGGGATATTTTGAAGAAGCCAAAGTGCAAGCTGAAGCTTATTTAAAACTCGTTCCAGATGATGTTCAAATGCAAGAACTCATAGAGACACTTTAAGGATTTCTATTTTTTGTAAAATTTTATGGCTCTATGTCAACTGTAGTGGGTGACCTATAACTAAGCACGAGAGGAGACGA
>NZ_JAUMZR010000070.1:0-3947 GCF_030528045.1 Streptococcus sp. | reverse complement strand
AAAGCTCCATAATTTCCATAGTGGTTTTTACCCACTACAGATATTATAGAGCCATAAAAAGTCTCGAGATTTCTCGAGACTTTTTTACTGACCAGCGTAATATTTTTGGATCCCCTTTACGATGCCTGCGACCAGTTTGTCTTGGTAGTGGCTATCTCTGATTTGTTGGTTTTCGGAAAAATTATCCATATAACCAAGTTCTAGGAGAACGGCTGGTTTGGCTGTTTCGCGTAGTACAGCATAGCTGCTCTCCAATAAGCCAGCGTCCTTAGCTCCTGTTTCTGCTAGAAGAGAGGAGTGGATGGCAGCGGCGAGGCGTTTGCTTTCACTCATACGATCAGGGTGATTGTGCCAGTATTTATTAATCTTACTTGGATAATCAGGTTCATCGCTATAGGAGTAGGTTTGAATACCGCTCGCTTTTGAGTAGGTATTACCAGTAGCGTTGAAGTGAATACTGATAAAAATATCAGAGTTGGTCTTATTAACCATACGAGAACGTTCGGTAACAAAATCAACGTCAATATCGCTATCACGAGAAGTGAGGACCTTGTAGCCTAGTTCTTCCAACTTAGTACGAAGCTTACGGTAAATCTGCATGTTGAGATCTTTTTCAGCTACATTGTAGTAAAAGGCACCTGAATCTCGACCACCATGCCCAGGGTCTAGGAAAATGATATTGCTGTATAGTCCTTTTGTAAATCCGCCTTCAGTTGAAACTTCAGAAATCCATTGGCCGTATTTTTGGAACAGGTGTTCCTTACCGTCTATCTTGTAAGTTCCTGAAACATAATGCCCATTATCATCTAGGTAGTAGCGTGCTTTGTCAGAGTTATCGTAAATCCATTCGCTCTTTGCCATGTAACCACCTGACTTGAGGTAGTATGCTCCAATCCACTCCTGATTTGCATAACGGCCATCCGCTTTTAGATAGAACCAGCTCTTGTAGGCTTTATCGAAGATCCACTCATTCTCCGCCATGGCTCCACTGGTTTTAAGGTAGTAGCTTTCTTTCCATTTGTCTGCTAGCATTCCACCATTCTGGTCAAATGAGTACCAGGAACCCTGAATCTTTTGCCAGTTGTCTCGGATATATCTCCCTGATCCGTTCGCATAGAACCAAGTATCCTTGATTTTGACCCAGTTGTTTTCTGCCATAGCTCCACTCTGGTTGAAGAGGTAGCCCTTGAAGGTTGTCGCACTCAGCATTCCGCCTTCTTTGTCAAAGTAGTACCAAGAACCGTTGATTTTCTCCCATTTATCCTGTGAGATCTTTCCAGAAGGAGCGACATAATACCAAATTTGGTCTAATTTAGTCCAGCCCTTTTCTGCTATAGCTCCGCTTTTTGTGAGAAGATAGCCGTCAACGGCGGTGTTGCTGAGCATACTTCCAGTTTGATCAAAATAGTACCAAGAACCGTTAATTTTTTTCCAGATGTTCTGAGCTAGACGTCCAGAGGAATCAGCATAGTACCATTGATTGTCCAGTTTGGTCCAGCTATTTTCTATCATGATACCATCTTGGTTAAAGGCATAGCCTTTGTAGATAGTAGAATGAAGACGATTACCATCTTGATCGAAGTAGTACCATTTGCCTTGGATTTGTTTCCAGTTCAAAGCAGGCTTATCATCTTGGTAAAAGCGCCAGTGATGATTTTCTTGGTACCATCCTTCTTTTTTGGGCTTGTCTTCTTGCACATCTACTTTCGGAAGAACCTCTGATTTAGAGTTTTCCTCAACACTTGATTCTTTCTTTTCTTCTTTGGCAATTGCTTCCTTGACAGCAGATGTGGATTGAGATGTGTTTTCTTCTCCTAAGACGGATGCGGGTGCTAATCCTACGATTGAAAGGATTAAAGCACTGGTCAGTAGTATCTTTTTCACTTTTTATTTCCTAACTTTTTCTTTTTCCCTTTTTCATTTTTCCTGTTAATTATTGAATTGAACTTCTTCTAGTAAGTATTCGATAAAGCGTTCGCCCATCTTAGACAGGCTGGTTTTTTCATGCTGGATATACACTAGTTCAATAGGGTCGTCAATGTCCAGTGGAATGGAAACGATATTGTCTCCGTTGAGGTTACTGTTCAAAATCCCTGTTGCAATGGTGTAACCATCCAAACCAATCAAAAGATTAAAGAGGGTGGCACGGTCACTGACTACGATGGATTTCTTGTGGTGCTCTTGTGAAAGAATCTCCTCTGAAAAGTAGAAGGAGTTGTGCGTCCCCTGGTCATAACTGAGGTACGGGAAGTCTTCCAAATCAGCCAGTTTGACCTTTTCTTTTTTAGCTAGAGGGTTGGTCTTGCTGACAAAGATATGCGGTTGCGCGGTAAAGAGGTGGTGAGCTAAGAGGTGGTTGTCATCCAGCATTTTCGTTAAAACATCGCGGTTGTAGCTGTTTAAAAAGAGGACACCGACCTCGCTACGGAAGTTCTTGACATCATCGATAATCTCCCAAGTCCGAGTTTCACGAAGGAAAAGCTCGTATTTTTCCATATCACTTTTCTTGAGCAGAGAGACAAAGGCATTGACTACAAAGGCATAGTGCTGAGAGGAAACGCTGAAAAGTTCGCGGTGGGCGATAGGATTTTTATAGCGTTCCTCCAGAAGCTGAGTTTGCTCGACAACCTGACGGGCATAAGAGAGAAACTCCATCCCATCACGGGTCAAGGTAATGCCCTTGGGATTGCGGATAAAGATTTCAATGCCCATTTCATTTTCCAAGTCTCGAACGGCATTAGAGAGACTGGGTTGGGTAATAAAGAGTTGCTTGGCTGCCTCATTCATAGAGCCAGTTTCGACGATTTTGATAATATAGTGTAGTTGTTGAATTCTCATGTTTTTATTGTACCATACTTGCGGAAGAATGGGCAATGAAGACGAAGAAAATAGGGGGAAAGAGCCTGTCCAGTATTGAAAAAAAGTCTAGAATCTGCTAAAATGGAAGCTATGAAAACATTCTATGATGTGCAGCAATTTCTTAAACAGTTTGGCATTATTGTTTACATGGGGAAGCGCTTGTATGATATTGAACTGATGAAGCTCGAACTCTCTCGGATCTATGATGCAGGTCTGATGGACAAGCTAGACTATCTAGAGGCGGAAGCTGTTCTTCGTAGAGAGCACAAGATAGAATTAGACTACATAGAGAAAAATGGAGATAAGAACTTATGACAATTTGGATTGTTTGGGGAATTGTATTGGCGATGGCGGTATGGATGGGGTATAACTACCTTCGTATTCGTCATGCGGCTAAGATTGTGGATAATGCAGAATTTGAAGCCTTGATTCGGAAAGGGCAATTGATTGATGTCCGTGAACCAGCAGAATTTCACAGAAAACATATCCTCGGAGCTCGTAATATTCCTTCAAATCAGTTGAAGTCAAGCCTTGCAGCCCTTCGCAAGGATAAACCTGTCCTTCTCTACGAAAATCAACGTGGACAACGAGTGACCAATGCAGCTCTCTATCTGAAAAAACAAGGTTTCTCTGATATTTATATCCTTTCTTATGGATTGGATTCTTGGAACGGGAAGGTCAAGACTAGCTAACATTCTGTAAAAAACTGTCGAATGATAGATAAAGCTAGCATTTTATGGTATTATCATTTATATTAATTTTAAGGAGATTTTGTAATATGAATTCACAACAAAAGAAAAAACCTTCACTTATTTTAGGTATCTTATCTATCGTCCTTGGTTTGCTATCTCCAATAGTAGGTCTAATTTTGGGGATCATAGGATTGGTCTTGGCTTTTTCATACCAAAAAGAATCTGGACTGGACTATAAAACAGAAAAAATTCTCAACATCGTAGGACTTGTAGATTCTGTTCTTAACTGGATTCTAGCAATCGCAATATTTTTTAGATAAGCAAAAAAGAAAAAAGCTTTAAATTTGTACTGACCCCAAAAAGTTAGACAAATAATTATTGAAAGGATTTAGTTCT